>NZ_JBJZOR010000065.1:0-1274 GCF_046269225.1 Acinetobacter sp. TY2 | reverse complement strand
TGATGTGTGCTGAAAAAACAGGAGGTTTTAACTTGGTAAACTAAACACACTCATCAGGAGTTTACCATGAGCAAGAAACACAAGACTTACACCACAGAATTTAAAGCTGAAGCCATAAAATTAATTGAAGCCAATCAAGGCAATGTCTCGGAAACAGCCAGACAACTTAGCATTTCAATGCAAACTCTTTCAAATTGGAATACCAAAGCAAAGGCTGGAACTTTAGCAGGTACAAAACAGTATTCACCTGATCTAAACGCTCTACTCGAAGAAAATAAAAAACTCAAACAACAGCTCAAAATAGCTGAAATGGAACGTGAATTTTTAAAAAAGGCAGCAGCGTACTTTGCCAAAGAAAGTCAGTAAGGTACGCCTATATGAAACAAAAAAGATATTCTTTTCCAATTACCTTAATGGCTCGATTACTTCATGTTTCAGTTTCATGTTTTTATGATTGGCTCAAGAGAGGCGTGAGCAAAAGAACGATTCAACGAAATCAACAGACGATATTGGTGAAAATAGCCCATGAGGAGACAAGGCAGAGCTATGGTTATATTCGATTAACCAAATACTTACAAGCTCAGGGTATAAAAATGAGTATGTACGCTGTACGTCAGATAAAAGCGCTGAACCACCTGTATTGTAAGCGACACAAGCGTTTTAAAAGGACTACGAATAGTGACCATAATCGAGCGATCTATGAAAACCTGCTGGAGCAACAATTCTCAATGACTAGACCAAATCAAGCATGGTCAAGTGATATTACGTACATATGGACTGTTGAAGGATGGCTGTACTTAGCAGCGGTAAAAGACCTTTACACGAAGCAAGTGGTTGGCTATAGCTTAAATGAGCGCATGACAACACAGCTTGTTTGTAATGCGCTAAATATGGCTATTCACAATCAAAAACCAACCAAAGAACTGATTGTGCATTCAGACAGAGGAAGTCAATATTGCAGCCATGAATATCGAAATATACTTGAGCAATATGGTTTTCAAGGTTCAATGAGCAAGCGCGGAGACTGTTACGATAATGCACCGATTGAAAGCTTTTGGGGAATACTGAAAAATGAGTTAGTGCATCATTACAACTATCAAACCAGAGAAGAAGCCAAAGCAGATATTATAAAATACATTGAGTTATTTTATAATCATCGAAGAATTCAAAAGGGTTTGGGTTTTAAGACACCAAATCAAATGGCCGAAGACTTTTATAAGTTGGCTGCCTAGAATCTCCCAAGGGAAAGTCTCCTGATAATTCAGCGTATATCA
>NZ_JBJZOR010000064.1:0-1384 GCF_046269225.1 Acinetobacter sp. TY2 | reverse complement strand
TCAGGGTGAAGTGTGTCTAATCAACAGGGTTTTCGGTCTCTAAGCACTTTTTAAAGGGAACATCATCGACTCAAATCTCTATTTGCAACAGTGCCGTAAATTTGAGAATGAATCTGTACGTACAGACTCATTCCCTATCTATAAAGATATTAGAAATAGCTACATAGAGTTTATTTCTAGTTTATTCAAATTAGTCGTTCAAATTAGGCGTTACTACGGATGAACAATAATTTTTACAGCAGACTCATTATTATGAATCAATGTTTCAAAGCCTTTAGAAACAAGATCATCTAATGCAATCCGTTGGGTAATAAAAGGTTCTAGATTAATCTTACCTTGCTCAACCAAACGGATAGTTTCCTGATGATCATTTACATAAGCAATCGTGCCACGAATATCTAGCTCTTTCATCACCACACTATGCACATTAATTGTGGCAGGATGGCTCCAAATAGAAACGATAACGACTACACCAGTTGGTTTCATTGCTGCAACGAGTGTATCCATGACTTTATTGACACTACTACATTCAAAAGCGACATCTACACCGCGGTCTTCTGTAATTTTCATTACCTCAGCAACTACATCAACCTTAGATGGGTCTAGTACATAATCGGCAACACCCGCTTCTATCGCTTTTTCTTTACGTTTTGCACTCAGTTCAGTAATGATGACCGTGAGACCTTTAGCCTTTAAAATAGCAGATAAAAGTAAGCCTATTGGGCCTGCTCCACCAACCAGTGCGATATCGCCAGCTTTTGCGCCACTTCTGACATAGGCATGATGACCGACAGATAAAGGTTCTATCAATGCTGCTTGGTCTAAAGGAATATCATTTGAAATAGGATGTACCCAACGCCGCTGAACTGCAATTTTTTCAGAAAGACCACCACCGCGTCCGCCTAAACCAATAAAGTTCATATTTTTTGATAAATGATACTTATCATTGGGGCCAGTCGGCACATCGTCAGCAATGATGTAGGGTTCAACTACGACATGTTGCCCAATTTGGATATCATCTACACCCTCTCCAACTGCATAAACCACGCCTGAAAATTCATGTCCCATTGTTACAGGTGCAGATTCTCCCGAAATTGGGTGTGGGTGACCACAAGGTGGAATAAAAATAGGACCTTCCATGAATTCATGTAAATCTGTACCGCAAATACCACACCACGCAACTTGAATTCCAACTGTGCCTGGAAGTACTTTCGGTTCAGGGATATCTTCAATTCGAATATCCCCTCGGTCATAAAAACGAGCTGCTTTCATTTTATATTCCTTATATTGATGTTAACGGTAAACCATTCTAGACGTAATACCAAATCAGCATATTGTTTTCTTGGAAAAATTTTAAATAATGTGAAGAAGTGGCAAATTCCAC
>NZ_JBJZOR010000063.1:0-1444 GCF_046269225.1 Acinetobacter sp. TY2 | reverse complement strand
GAGTCGCTGTCAGAATCAGAATCACTGTCCGAATCAGAGTCACTATCAGAATCAGAGTCGCTGTCAGAATCAGAGTCGCTGTCAGAATCAGAGTCGCTGTCAGAATCAGAGTCGCTGTCCGAATCAGAGTCGCTGTCCGAATCAGAGTCGCTGTCTGAATCAGAGTCGCTATCAGAATCAGAGTCACTGTCCGAATCAGAGTCGCTGTCAGAATCAGAATCACTGTCCGAATCAGAGTCACTATCAGAATCAGAGTCGCTGTCAGAATCAGAGTCACTGTCAGAATCAGAGTCGCTATCAGAATCAGAGTCACTGTCCGAATCAGAGTCACTGTCAGAATCAGAGTCGCTGTCAGAATCAGAATCACTGTCCGAATCAGAGTCACTGTCCGAATCAGAGTCACTGTCCGAATCAGAGTCACTATCAGAATCAGAGTCGCTGTCAGAATCAGAGTCGCTGTCCGAATCAGAGTCGCTGTCAGAATCAGAGTCGCTGTCAGAATCAGAGTCGCTGTCAGAATCAGAGTCGCTGTCAGAATCCGAGTCGCTGTCAGAATCCGAGTCGCTGTCAGAATCCGAGTCGCTGTCTGAATCAGAGTCACTGTCCGAATCAGAATCGCTGTCAGAATCCGAGTCGCTGTCAGAATCAGAGTCGCTGTCAGAATCCGAGTCGCTGTCCGAATCAGAGTCACTGTCCGAATCAGAGTCGCTGTCCGAATCAGAGTCGCTGTCAGAATCAGAGTCACTGTCCGAATCAGAGTCGCTGTCCGAATCAGAGTCGCTGTCCGAATCAGAGTCGCTGTCCGAATCAGAGTCACTGTCCGAATCAGAGTCACTGTCAGAATCAGAGTCACTGTCAGAATCAGAGTCACTGTCAGAATCAGAGTCGCTGTCAGAGTCTGAATCACTGTCAGAATCAGAGTCACTGTCAGAGTCTGAATCACTGTCAGAATCAGACTCACCCGGATCAACAAAAATATCTACAACTTCTTTAGTTGTACCAATATTACCTGCTTTGTCTTTCGCCGTTGCAGTAACTTCATCACCATCTTTTAGCGTGCCTGGGTTCGGTACAGTCCATTGACCTTGTGCATCAGATACAGTCGTAACGGTTGTACCATCTGGGAATGTTACAACAACGTGTAAATTTGGCTCAGTCACACCTGTGATTGGATCCTTTGAATCAATTGGATCAATATCAATGATTGGTGCTTTGCCATCAACTTCTTCTTGTGCTGTACCTTCATTGCCTGCAGGATCTTTCGCAATTACTTCGACTACATCACCATCTTTTAAATCAGGATTTGGGGGTACTTCCCAATGCCCTTTCGAATCTGCAACAGTCGTAACAGTTGTACCATCTGGGAATTTAACAATAACCTCTGCACCTGGCTCTGTTTCACCTGTGATCGGGCCACCTGGCTTGATTGGATCTATATCAATAA
>NZ_JBJZOR010000062.1:0-1672 GCF_046269225.1 Acinetobacter sp. TY2 | reverse complement strand
AAACCGTCTTAAAATTCAAAAAACCGATTATAAATATAAAAACAACCTGTTTCCTCTATTCTATGATTTAACGTATTATATTCTCAAGCAATAAATTTACTCCTTTGGAGATTGAACGATGTTAGATACAAATACTTCTGCACAATTAAAAACTTTACTTGAACGTCTTGAAAGCCCAATTGAATTGGTCGCTTCTTTAGACAACTCTGATAAAGCTGAAAAAATTAAAGAATTAGTCACTGAAGTTGCCGCATTGTCTGACCAAGTGACTGCACGTTTTGATGGGCAAAATAGCCGCAAACCAAGCTTCGGTATTGCGAAAGTCGGCGAGCAACCACGTGTGTTCTTCGCAGGCTTGCCAATGGGTCACGAATTCACTTCATTGATCTTAGCTTTACTGCAAGTTTCAGGTTATGCAGCAAAAGTATCTGATGAAGTTTTGGCACAAATCAAAGGCTTAAATATTCAATCTGACTTTGATGTGTTCGTCTCACTAAGCTGTCATAACTGTCCTGATGTGGTTCAAGCTCTGAATCTGATTGCGATTAACAACCCAGGTACAACAGCAACGATGATTGATGGTGCTTTCTTCCAAGATGAAGTTGAAGAACGTAAAATCATGGCTGTACCAATGTTATTCCAAAATGGTCAGCACATTGGTCAAGGTCGTATGACCCTAGAAGAAATCATTGCTAAATTAGATACTGGTGCAGCAGCAAAAGATGCTGAAAAATTGAATGCTAAAGAAGCCTTTGATGTGCTGGTGATTGGTGGTGGTCCTGCAGGTGCAACAGCGGCAATGTATGCTGCACGTAAAGGTATTCGTACAGGTATTGTGTCTGAGCGCTTCGGTGGTCAGGTTATGGATACGATGGACATTGAAAACTTTATTTCAGTGCAAAAAACTCAAGGTCCAAAGTTTGGTGCAGATATGGAAGCACATGTACGAGAGTACGGTGTAGATATTATGAACCTACAAAAAGTGAAAAGCATTGTCGGTGCAGATCAAACAGCCAATGGTTTAGTTCAGCTTGAACTTGAAAATGGTGCAAAACTTGAATCAAAAACTGTGATTTTATCTACAGGTGCACGTTGGAGAGAAATGAATGTACCAGGTGAGAAAGAATACAAAACTCGTGGAGTCGCATATTGCCCACACTGTGATGGTCCATTGTTCAAAGGTAAACGTGTTGCGGTGATTGGTGGTGGTAACTCAGGTGTAGAAGCTGCCATTGACCTTGCGGGTATTGTTGAGCATGTAACGGTACTGGAGTTTGATACTAAGCTACGTGCTGACCAAGTACTTCAAGATAAGTTGAATAGTTTGCCAAATACCACAGTACTATTGAATGTTTTAGCAACTGAGGTTATTGGTGATGGTTCACAAGTCACAGCCATTAAATACAAAGATCGTGCAACGGAGATTGAGCATACATTAGAACTTGCAGGGATCTTCGTTCAGATTGGCTTGTTACCTAATACTGACTTCTTAAAAGACAGTGCTGTAGAGCTTTCAAACCGTAATGAGATTGTGGTTAATGAACGTAATGAAACATCTGTAAAAGGTGTCTTTGCTGCAGGTGACTGTACCACTGTACCGTACAAGCAAATCATTATTGCATCGGGTGAAGGTGCGAAAGCGGCGTTATCTGCTTTTGATTATATGATGCGT
>NZ_JBJZOR010000061.1:0-1773 GCF_046269225.1 Acinetobacter sp. TY2 | reverse complement strand
TCACGCCACATCACTTCTTCACAGCGCACTGATACTGGGTAAAGTGTGGTATCACCTACATCTTTCGCTAATTTCTCTGACCAAATTTTGATGATGCCATTACGTGGATCATTATCTTTGTAGATCGCATGACCAAAGCCCATGATCTTTTCTTTACGTGCTAACTTGCCCAACATTTCACGTTCAGCTTCTTCAGGAGACGTCCAGTTTTCAATCATTTCCATCGCAGCTTCATTCGCACCACCATGTAATGGACCACGGAGTGATCCAATCGCACCTGTAATACATGAATGCATATCTGAAAGTGTTGATGCACATACTCGCGCTGTGAATGTAGAAGCGTTAAATTCATGCTCTGCATACAAAATCAACGAAACATTCATCACTTGTTCATGCAATTCATTTGGTTTTTCACCACGAAGTAAATGCAAGAATTGAGCACCAATTGAATCATCATCAGTATTTTCTTCAATGCGTACGCCATCATGGCTGAAACGGTACCAGTAACAAATGATAGCAGGCAAGGTTGCAAGGATACGGTCTGCTACATCTTGTTGCTCATCGAATGTTTTTTCAGTTTCAATGTTACCGAGCATTGAAACACCTGTACGCATCACATCCATTGGATGTGAATCTGCAGGAATGCGTTCAAGGACTTCTTTGAGTGCTTGTGGCAATTGACGTAATGATTTGAGTTTTGCTTTGTATGTTGCAAGCTGTTCTGCTGTTGGTAATTCACCAAAGAAAATCAGGTAAGCAACTTCTTCAAATTGGCAGTTTTCCGCCAAATCTTGAACGTCATATCCACGATATGTTAAGCCTGCGCCACTTTTGCCTACAGTTGAAAGTGCAGTTTTGCCTGCAACTTGTCCGCGCAGCCCTGCGCCTGTGAGTACTTTTCCTTCAGCCATTTTATTTTCCTTCCGTGAAGAGTTTGTCTAATGTATTTTCAAAGGTATGATAGTCAAGGAATTCATAGAGTTCTTTGCGTTGTTGCATCTTGTCGAGAACATTCACTTGTGTGCCGTCTTTACGAATGGCTTGGAATACTTCAAGTGCGGCTTTTTGCATTGCACGTGTTGCTGACAATGGGTAAAGCACCATTGAAATGCCTTGTTCACCTAATTCTTCAGTGGTGTAATAAGGTGTGTCACCAAATTCAGTGATGTTTGCAAGTACAGGTACACCCACTGCATCACAGACTGTTTTGTACATCGTAATGTCAGTCATTGCTTCAGCAAAGATTGCATCTGCACCTGCTTCTACGCATGCACATGCACGATCAATGACGGCTTGTAGACCTTCTTTTTGTAGTGCATCGGTACGTGCCATCACCACAAAGTTAGAATCTGTTTTGGCATCCACCGCTGCTTTAATACGATCAACCATTTCTTGTTGAGTCACGATTTCTTTATTTGGACGGTGTCCACAGCGTTTTTGCACCACTTGGTCTTCAATGTGAACCGCTGCTGCGCCCGCTGCAATCATTTGTTTAACGGTACGTGCAATGTTAAATGCTCCGCCCCAACCTGTATCGATATCGACAAGGAGTGGTGTATCTACACGTTCAGTTATTCGACGTACATCTTCAAGTACATTGTCTAGACTGGTCATACCTAGGTCAGGTAAGCCGTATGAGTAGTTCGCAACACCTGCCCCCGATAGATAGATGGCTTTGTAACCCACCTGTTTTGCCATCATGGCTGCATAAGCATTGACCGTTCCAATGATTTGTAATGGTTTTTCTACTTCCAGTGCTTGTCTAAATCTTAA
>NZ_JBJZOR010000060.1:0-2348 GCF_046269225.1 Acinetobacter sp. TY2 | reverse complement strand
CCCATGCTATCGTGGTTTTCCCGAAGGGCGCACTTAGCCATTGGATTTCATCCAATGGTGCGACAAGGGGTAAATCCCCTTTGTAATCCCCTGACCAACATATTCATGTTGGTAATTTCGATAAATCGAAATAAAGAGCAAAAGCAAAATGGCGATATATCATTTTTCAGTTAAAACGATTAGTAGAAGTAATGGGCGATCAGCCGTTGCTTGTGCTGCATATCGTTCGGGTGAAAAATTGGTATGCGATTTTTATGGGAAAGAACAAGACTACACAAAAAAAACTGGTGTCGAATTTACAGAAATCTATGCACCAGAAAATACAAATACTGAGTTAACCAATCGTCAAAAACTTTGGAATGAAGTCGAAAAATCCGAACGAAGAAAAGATGCATTACTTGCAAGAGAATTTGAAATTGCATTTCCAAGAGAATTAAACGCTGAACAGCGTAAAAACATGCTCAATGAACTTTGCCAAAATCTCGTTAAGAAATACGGTGTCATCGTTGACGCTGCTATTCATGCACCGCATACGGACAGTGGAAGTGATGAACGTAACCATCATGCACACATCATGTTCACCACCCGAAGTATTAATGAGCATGGTGACTTTTCAGCAAAAAAATATAGGGACTTCAGTCGTGACAATGGCACAGAAACGGTAAGCCACTGGAGAGAATCATTTGCAGAACTATGCAATCAACACTTAGAAAAAAATGGATTTGATGAACGTGTCGATCACAGAAGTTATGAAGACCAGGTATGTGACCTACAAGCAACTCAACATGAAGGCCCTCAAACAACATACCTCCGAAGACGAGGGATATTTACAGAAATCAGTCTTAAAAATGATGAAATTAAGCTACGTAATTTAGAAATCAAAAAGATAATCGCGATTGATGAAAACATCAAAATATCTGAGGATCTTGTTCAACGAGTACAAAGTGAACTTCAATTCCAACACTCTGAAATTAAGTATTTAGAAAAAATATCTCTGAGGCTTTCTCAATTCCAACAGGAAGAATTATCAAAATTAACAACAGAATTGGACACGAAGAATTCCGAAATATCAGAACTAGAAAAAAAAGAGCCTTTATTTTTTAAAAATAAATGGAGTAATCAAATAAATGACCAAATCAACCAATACAACACTCAACTAGATATCAAAAAGCATATCTCTAGTCTTAGTGAACTAGAAAAAAAAGACAGATATTCTAATCAGTTAAATCAATGGATAAAAGAAAATCAGCTACTCCAGCCTAAAAAGTCTTTTGAAAAATTTGATGAACCGGACATCACTGTTAGACAACGAAAATTTAATGATCAAATTTCAAATATAGATCATCAAATTTCAGAAATAGCATGCAGAGAAACTAAGTATCAAGAATATGTACGTGATCAAAGATTGGAGATCATAGATAGTTATATATTTGAAGAAGATAACTATGGAAATAAATACTTTAGCCCTAAAAATGGTGAAAAACAAAAACGACTATATGCAAAAGAAATGGCAGAGTTAAAAACCCAAAAAATGAATGCAGATCTTACAGAACAAGTTAAGGTAGTAGTACAGCAAGAGTTTGCCCAAAAAAGAGCGATACAGCTCGAAAACGACCGAAAAGATCGTGAATCTAAAGAACAGCAGTTGCGTAAAGAACGAGAGCAACAAGAACAACGCTATGAGCAAGAGAGACGAGAACAAGACCATTTGGCATTTTTAAGACGCCAAGAATTGGAGAAACAGCAGAAAAATGAGCCTAAAAAGCCAGAACAAGACAATGATAACGATTACACACCTTGGTAAACCCTGTTTAAACGCAAAAAACCGGGGTTTTTAGCGACTTTTACTAAAAATGTAGGGAAACCATAGTCTATAAGAGTAAAAGCTCTTAGACCTCAAATGAGAGCCTTTAGCGAGTGTCTACGAGCGTCACAATGAAAGTTCGCTTATTCCCCCCTCTGAAAAACCGCTTTTTAGGTGTTATTAGAGAGTTTCTTTAGCAAGTGTCTACGAGCGTCACAATGAAGTTTTTGCTTTTCAAAAAGCATGAGCAAAGCGAATGCATTATTGCTTTTGATTTTTTTAAATTGATATATGTATTAACCAAAAAATTGTCCCTAGAATCGAGCGAAAGCGAGATTCAATAGAGTTTGAGCGTAGCGAAAACCAAGGGCAATTTTTCTTAATTGATGTTTTTAATGTTTTTAATAGTTTTTAATGTTTTTAGCCTACCTTAAAGGCTTGTAGATAAAGGGTTATAGAGGATCACCCCCTACCTTTAGCAGTATATATCCCTACCTTTAGCAGTATATATCCCTACCTTTAGCAGTATATATCCCTACCTTTA
>NZ_JBJZOR010000005.1:0-182347 GCF_046269225.1 Acinetobacter sp. TY2 | reverse complement strand
CTAAATACGAGCCTTCAGTTCATTAATTTAGCCTTTTTAAGGCTACTTTTGCATAGAAAATATTCTGGATAGGTTCTAATTAAGAATAATCAAATAAGTATTTCACCTGATGAAATAATGCAACGCGCATTATTTTGGGAAAACTATTTAGCAGACTTCCCAAAAAGCACTTGGCGGAATGATGCAAACTATTTATATCAAACCTATACTAGCTTGTTATTTAAAGGCTTGGATGACCAACCTGTTTCCACGAATTATGAAGACAAGTTAGATATCCAACCACAAACTTTAGTTGCCGTTGAACAACTTGCAGAACAACAAGGGCCACTTGCAGAAAAAGCACAACGTTTTTTAAAAATTGTTGATGCTAAACCCAAACAAAATCATGCTAATTTTATTCAGGCACGCTCTGTATCTACACGTCAAGTAGAACAACAAGTCAATCTGCAAGATCCGCTTCTCATCAACAATAGTGATCAATTAGATCAAAGTTTAGAGTTACATACAGTCAATTTAAAAACATTAAAAAAACGTGATTGTTTTAGTGATGCATTATGTCGTTAAAAATTTTTTGTACCCCTATCTCCGAATAAATCAAAAAGTTAATGCATTTACAACCATCTTCTAAAGTTAAATATTTTTCTTATTTGTATATCGGCACAGAATATCAGCAGTGCTTGTGCTACTATCTTTGCATCGCTTGACGGAGCGCGAGTAATCGCTCGCTGAGATCATCTAAAGCGTTTAATTCATTTTGGAATTAAGCACACCTTGAAGATGAGTACCGTTGAACCTGATCAGGTTAAGACCTGCGTAGGAATCAAGCCAATCTAAAAACTAAATGTTACGCATTTGACTATTTTGCAGTAGAAATACGCTTTTGCCATGCACGCCAGGATAAATCCCTCGTATCTCTGCATCGTACCCAAAAGTAAAATAGTCTAAAGCCTACTTGTTTTTGGTCGTGCTTGATTCGTTGATGTCATTCATAAGGATCATTGCAATGAACCAATTAACGAATCTATCTTCTCAAGACATTTCAGCTCAACATGAGCAAGATGCTAAAGATCTCACTCGTATTTTACCTGCATCCCGTAAAGTCTATATTCAAGGCTCACGCCCTGATATTCGTGTACCTATGCGTGAAATTGCCCTCACTGATACACCGACAGGCTTGGGTGGTGAAAACAATCTACCGATCATGGTCTATGACACATCAGGTGTTTATACCGACCTCAGCGTCCAGATTGATCTCAACAAAGGTTTGCCAAATATCCGTGAAACGTGGATTGCAGAACGAGAAGATACTGAACGCTTAGACACGCTGACATCTACTTTTGGTCAGGAACGTCTCAAAGATATTCGTACTGCTGAAATTCGTTTTGCGCATATTCAAAAACCACGCCGTGCCAAAACAGGCAAAAATGTATCGCAAATGCATTATGCAAAACAAGGTATCATCACCCCTGAAATGGAATATATCGCCATTCGTGAAAATCAGCGTCAGCATGAAGGTGCGGATATGCGCCAACATGTAGGGCAAAATTTCGGTGCGCATAACCTGATGGAAATTACGCCTGAATTTGTACGAAAAGAAGTGGCGGAAGGCCGTGCCATCATCCCTGCTAACATTAACCATCCTGAATGTGAACCAATGATCATTGGGCGTAATTTTCTAGTGAAAATCAATGCCAATATTGGTAACTCGGCACTTGGTTCAAGCATTGATGAAGAAGTGTCAAAAATGACATGGGCAACCCGCTGGGGCGCAGACACCATCATGGATTTGTCGACTGGTAAAAATATTCATGAAACCCGTGAATGGATTATCCGTAATTCCCCTGTACCGATTGGTACTGTTCCCATTTATCAGGCTTTAGAAAAAGTTGATGGTGTTGCAGAAGATTTAACTTGGGAAATCTTTAAAGATACTTTGATTGAACAAGCTGAACAAGGTGTGGATTATTTCACTATCCATGCAGGTGTGTTATTACGTTATGTACCGATGACAGCAAATCGTCTAACAGGCATCGTATCACGTGGCGGTTCTATCATGGCGCAGTGGTGTCTAGCGCATCATACAGAAAACTTTCTTTATACCCATTTCGATGAAATCTGTGAAATCATGCAAGCCTACGATATTTCATTTAGTCTAGGTGATGGCTTACGTCCAGGCTGTATTCAGGATGCCAATGATGAAGCGCAGTTTTCAGAACTTCGTACCTTAGGTGAACTCACGCACCGCGCATGGAAACATGATGTCCAAGTCATGATTGAAGGTCCAGGTCATGTGCCTATGCATATGATCAAAGAAAATATGGATTTACAGCTTGAAGTCTGTCAGGAAGCACCCTTCTACACCCTTGGTCCACTAACCACTGATATTGCACCAGGTTACGATCACATCACCTCTGCAATTGGTGCTGCGATGATTGGTTGGTATGGTACAGCGATGCTGTGCTACGTGACACCTAAAGAACATCTCGGCTTACCGAACAAGAAAGACGTTAAAGATGGCATTATCACCTATAAAATCGCAGCTCATGCAGCCGACCTTGCCAAAGGTCATCCAGGCGCTCAAGTGCGTGATAATGCTCTATCTAAAGCACGTTTTGAATTCCGTTGGGAAGATCAGTTTAATTTGAGTTTAGACCCAGATACCGCACGAAGTATGCATGATGAAACCATGCCGAAAGAAGCACATAAATCTGCACACTTCTGTTCGATGTGTGGTCCTAAATTTTGCTCGATGAAAATCACTCAAAACGTGCGAGATTATGCTAAAAACCTAGATAATAGTGCATCAATATCTGAAGATAAACATGATGTTGAATCAGGTCTCGAAGCTATGAAAACGGCTTATCATGATCAGGGGAAAAAGCTATACCACAAAATCTAATTTTTAAAAAAATGATTTGTCTTTAAGCATTTCTCAGTTAGGATGAAGTGAATATGTTTCATCCTGACTTTTAAATATGGATATTATTCAGCAAGCAACTTATCAACACACAGATGTTGAGATTCAATCTCGAGAATTTCTCTATCGAGGCTTTGTGCAGGTTGAAAAAGTCAGTTTACAACATCGTTTATTTAATCAAACCGATTATACCCCTGTTTTTCAACGTGAATTAATCTTACGTAAAGAAGCAGCAGGCGTATTAATCTATAATGATTTGCAGCAAAAATTTGCACTCATTGAACAGTTTCGTATTGGTGCAATGGACGATATAATATCGCCATGGCAACTTGAAATTATTGCGGGGGTACTTGACGGTGATGAAACACCTGAAAGTTGCATTCGTCGTGAAAGCCTAGAAGAATCGGGCTGTGAAATAAATCAATTACAAAAACTTTTCCGTTTTTATCCTTCTGCAGGGGCATGCAATGAAATTTTTCATTTGTATGTTGCAGAAGCTAAATTACCTGATCAGGGTGGCATTTTTGGCATGCCTGATGAAAGTGAAAATATAAAACTACATCTCCTTCCTTATTCAGCAATCGATGATCTATTGCAAGGAAGTCGTTTATGTAATGCACCCGTCATTATGGCGGTGCAATGGCTACAACAACATGTGGCAACATTAAAAAATGTCTAGGGGCAAGACATGGCTATACCATTACAACAAAATTTAAGTGATCAAATACACAGTAATAAAATTGTAATTCAAATTACAGATACACACTTGATGGAACATCCTGAACAGGAATTTATTCAAATTAATCCTGAACAAAATTTTCATGCCGTCATCAATGATCTATTACAACAGTATCCAAAAATTGATGCGATTGTCCATACTGGTGATTTAGCGCAAGTTGCCTCGCCTGCGACCTATCAACGTTATGTGAACTATATGGAAAAATTGGGCATCCCTTTTTTTCAAATTCCAGGTAATCATGACGATCTACGTTGTTTTCCGCTACATAACCCTCACCCTGAACCTACCGTGATTGAGTTAGGGCAATGGGCAATGATTTTGCTCAATAGTGCCGTTGCAGGAAAAACCGATGGTTGGATTCAGATGGAACAACTGCAATCTTTACAAACCCTGTTACACAAATATCAAGACAAAAAGATTATTTTGGCCTGTCATCATCATCCATTTGAAATGAAATCGCATTGGATTGATCAGCATAAGCTTAAAAATACAGTCGAATTTACCGATATTTTAAAACAATTTAATCATATTAAAGCTGTAATTTGCGGGCATGTGCATCAAGATTCAATCACTCTTTGGAACAATATTCAGTTCATTTCAACACCTGCAACTTGTATTCAATTCAAGCCTTTAAGTCATAATTTTGCCCTTGACCACATTGCACCTGGTTACCGCTGCTTACATTTAAAAGCCGATGGGCAACTGGAAACTATGGTACATAGACTCGAAAATTACAGCATTACAATAAATGAAGAAATTTCAGGTTATTAGCTTTTAATTTTGATGTTTTTCTATTAAGTTATTGCATCTGAAATGCGATGTAAAAAATCAAATCAAGAGATTGGTGGCTTTCATCTTGCTACAAAATTCTATATGATGATGCCCCCCGATAGCAGCAATCTATCGAGTGCGATAATAACACTTGCATATCACCATATTTTTTACGTATAGATAGTACGTATATGATGAGGAATGCCCTTTATGGCAAATGACAACCAAAATCAAACCCTGGATGATCAGGTTGATCTTGTAGATGAAAAATCTGTAAAACGTGTGCGTAAAGCTAAACCGAAGGCAGCTGAAGCAGGTACCACAGCAAGTCTGTTTGGTATTGAGCCTTATCAGCCTAAGAAAAATGAAGAATACATGTCTGAAGGTCAGCTTGAACACTTCCGCAAAATCCTCCTTGCATGGAAAGCGGAACTCATGTCTGAGGTTGATCGCACATTAAATACCATGCAGGACGAATCATCTTCTTTGCCGGACGTCAATGACCGTGCAACGCAAGAAGAAGAGTTTGCAATTGAATTACGTACTCGTGACCGTGAACGTAAATTGATTCGTAAAATTGAGCAATCAATTGAAGCAATCAAAAATGATGACTATGGTTTCTGTGAAACGTGTGGTATTGAAATCGGTCTACGTCGCTTAGAGGCTCGTCCTACTGCAACGTTATGTATCGACTGCAAAACACTCGCTGAAATCAAAGAGAAGCAAAATAACGGTTAATTCATGTTATTGAATAATCCTCCCCTGACTCCTCCTTTAAAAAAGCAGGGGGACAACAGGATGGCATATTCAGGTCGGTTTGCACCATCGCCAACCGGCCCTTTGCATTTTGGCTCACTCATCACTGCGGTTGCGAGTTATTGTGATGCCAAAGCACAACAGGGGCAATGGTTTGTACGTATTGAAGATACCGATATTCCACGAATCTATCCCGGCAGTGAAAATCACATTTTACAATGCTTGGAAGCGTTTCAGTTTGAGCCTGATGCCGAAATCATTTTTCAAAAAAATCGTCTCGATATTTATGAGCATGTCATTGAGCAATTGCATCAACAGCATTTAGTTTATGCCTGTCAATGCAAACGTAAAATACTTGGTTCTAATCATATTTATACGGGAACATGCAGAGATTTAGCTCTCCCCTTTAAAGATCAAGCTATTCGACTTAAAGTCAATGATCAGGTCATCTGTTTTGACGACTTATTACAGGGACAGCACTGTTCCAATTTACAAGCCGATTTAGGCGACTTTGTCCTGAAACGCAGAGATGGCATCATCAATTATCAACTTGCTGTTGTAGTCGATGATTTTTTACAAGGGATCACACATGTCATCCGAGGTTCAGATCTACTCGATAATACTGAACGGCAAATTTGGCTTGGACAGTGTTTAAACTACCCTAAATTACAGTATATGCATCTGCCTTTAGCCATGAATGCTCATGGAAGTAAGCTATCTAAACAAAACCATGCTGAAGCCCTCAATATTCAGCATGCCCCTCAAACGCTCGCTCAAGCACTCTCTGCGCTTGGACAACCTCCCGCAGACATCGATCAGCCCTATAAAATGCTCACTCAAGCCATTTCACAGTGGGATCGTAAACTCATTCCTAAAGGCACTGAAATGAACGGTATTTATCAATAAAAAAGCCATTTGAAAACAAATGGCTTTTTTACAACTTCATTTTAAAAATCACTTAAGATTAGAAATTAGATTCTTCTCGTGCAGGATTACTCTTCTGTGTTGTCGCATCAATCTTTAAAATCAGACTGATCATAACCGCACACATAATCAGTGACGAACCACCATAACTAATGAATGGTAAAGTCAAACCTTTAGTTGGTAGCATCCCCATGTTCATTCCTGCATTTACTAGAATCTGCAACAGAAAGATAATACTGATACCGTAAGCCAAATAGCCTGCACGTAAGTAATTATTTTTCAATGCGCGATGCCCAATACTGATACAGCACACCAGTAAGGTGAATGACAAGGCAAGCACAGTCGAAATACCAAAGAAGCCAAATTCTTCACCTAAAATTGCCAGCATGAAGTCAGTATGGGCTTCTGGTAAATACGACATTTTTTGAATACTATGCCCAAGCCCTACACCAAACCATTCACCACGTCCAAATGCCATAAGTGCATTGGATAACTGATAACCAGCACCTAATGGATCGGCCCATGGGTTTGAAAATGACATCAAGCGCTCAAAGCGATAAGGCTCAAAAACGATCAAACCAATAAAAGCAATTAAAATAGCACCAAATGCAAAACTAAATTGAATCATTGGCGCACCAGCGAGAAAGAACACACCTAGCATTGAGGCTGCAATCACCACTGTCGCACCTAAGTCTGGCTCAAGAATAATTAAACCAACAGTGAGCACCATCACAATACCAAGTCGTACAAGCCCTTTAATATTATTACGAACTTCTTCTGAACGACGTACCACATAGTCGGCGGTAAAAATAGTCATCACGACTTTTGCAACTTCCGTTGCCTGTAAAGTAAAACCACCAATACGAATCCAACGGGTTGAACCGTTGACTTCTGTACCAACCACCAAGACTGCACCAAGTAAAAGAATCGTTCCGATCCACAGCAGAAAGGTATTTTTAAACCAATACTCTAATGCCACCTTATAAGTGATGAATGCCGCAACAGCAGCAACAGCAATAGAAATAGCATGACGAATCACATAGTGAAATGGTGCTTCATGTGAACGTTCAGCATACGGCATAGAAGCAGATGCCACCATGACCGTACCAATACAGAGCAATGCCAGTACACAAAAAATTAAAGTATTTCTAACAGTAATTTCAGCAGGTATTTTAGGTGTAATCCGCTCATAAAGCTGATGCATTTTACTTATGGTTGCCTGAGCTAACCCAGCCATATTCTCTTCCTTATGATTCTTCTTGATTGAGTGCGTTTACATATTCAACAAAATGCTGACCACGTTGTGGATAGCCTGTAAACATATCAAAACTTGCACATGCTGGCGATAATAGCACCACATCATATGCATGCGTATGTTGCTGACTCAAATTAACGGCTTCTTGCAAAGATTCTGCATATAAAAGTGTGGTTGTCCCCTCAATTGCTTTTTCAATCACTGGACGATCTTCCCCAATTAACACCGCAACTTTGGCATATTTTTGTAATGAATCACGCAATGCTGTGAAATCTTGCCCTTTGCCTTGACCACCTAAAATGATCGCAACCTTCCCCCCTTTTGCTTCAATGGCAGCACCTAGACCATCAATTGCAGCAAGTGTTGCACCAATGTTTGTGCCTTTCGAATCATTGTAATAACGCACATTATTGAGCTCACGAACAAACTCACAGCGATGCTCAAGCCCTTTAAATGTTTTTAAAGTTTCTAACATGATATCCATTGGTAAATTAATGGCTTCACCCAAAGCTAAACACGCCAAAGCATTGGCAACATTATGCGTACCTTGAATGTACATCTCTGCACTATTTAATAAACGCTCACGACCTCGCGCAAGCCAAATGTTGCCATTGTCTTCACGAAGGATGCCATATTGATTCAAATCAGGTGCATTTAAACCGAAACTTTGCATAGGTGTGACATCGGGAACCAATGGACGAGTCAGTGAATCATCGCGGTTAAACACGACTTTTTTCACGCCTTGGAAAATACGATGCTTCGCTGTGTGATACGCAAACATATCACCATGACGATCTAAGTGATCTTCACTAATATTCAATACAACAGCGACTTCTGCATTTAAATTGGATGTCGTTTCAAGCTGAAAACTCGATAATTCTAGAATATACAGATCAGGATCATCTTTGGTTAAGTCCAAAGCTGGTCGTCCTAGATTACCTCCAACAGCAACTTTTACACCCGCATTCTTCGCCATCAAACCAATCAATGTGGTCACGGTACTTTTTGCATTTGAACCTGTGATCGCCATAATAGGCTTCTCAGTTGCACGGCGTAAAATTTGAATTTCACTAACAACAGGGATCCCTTGGGCAATCGCTGCCTGAATTTCAGGAAGCTTCGGATCAAGCCCTGGACTAATTACAATTTCTTCAGCTTGTAATAATAGCTCTTGATCCAACTGTCCAAAACTCGTTTGTACTTCTGTTGGAATTTGATCATGTCCCGGTGGTAGCGCACGCGAATCCGTCACAGCAACGCGGTAGCCTTTTTCATGCAAAAAATTTACTGCCGAAACACCTGAAATCCCAAGCCCAGCCACAACCTTTAAACCACCACGTTGTATCAACATTTTTGCTCACCAGCATTTAAATTTTAAAACTTGCAAAATGTTAGCACTTTGGCGATTTGATTGCCTTTTCTGTTTTCACTTTCTCACTCATTTTTTGTGTCCGTGCGTAAATATTCTGTCATCTCTATTTGAGATCATGTTTAAAAAAATGGATCACCTATTATTCAGCCATAAAAAAAGCCACCCTCTTTTGAGAATGGCTTCATTGATTTATTTAAATGAATCTATCGAAAGCAATTTGAATCCTATTTCCATTTAACCGCTTGTATTTCTATTTTTTTAGATGGTGCTGAATCGGTTGAACATCCACAACCACCGCCACAACCTGCAACCATTGCAGGTTGTAACCATTTTGCGAGTTTCGTCCAACCCTGTGCCTGACAAAGTTGCGAAAGCTTCATAAAAACCGTATATGCCGATTTTGGGAATACTTTTTTAAATACAAAAATCGTACTCCAAATCACCAATGCTGTAATAATCAATAATTCAATCATTTCAAACTCCTTCGCTACGTCTTCAGACCATTAGCCAAAATAGTGTGTCGCAATTTGATAGGTCAAATATGCCATCAAATATGCAAGACCAAATAAATATGCTGTCATCACTGCAACAGTTTTCCACGAACCTGTTTCACGTTTTACCGTTGCCAAAGTTGCTAAGCAGTGTGGCGCATAAATAAACCAAACCAAGAGTGACAAACCTGTCGCAAGCGACCAACTCAGATCACCATGACTGATTAATTGTGATAAACCTTGTGATACTGCATCTTCATCTGTCGCAGACAAGGCATAAACAACACCGAGTGATGCAACAAGAACTTCACGAGCAGCCATTGCCGGAATTAAAGCGATACAAATTTGCCAATTAAAACCAAGGGGTGCAAAAATTGGTTGCATCAAATGACCCAACATCCCAGCAAATGAATAATCAATTGCGGGTAATGTGCCCCCTTCAGGCGGTTGTGGGAATGTGCACAAAAACCAAAGCAAAATAGACAACGCAAAGATGATACCACCCACACGTTTTAAGAAAATTTTGGCACGATCCAATAATCCAATCCAAACGCTTTTTACATCAGGAATACGGTAACTTGGCAATTCCATAAGTAACGCATGTTCTGATTTATCTTTTTGGAAGAATTTCAATACCGTTGCAACAATCAACGCACTGACAATACCTGACATATACAAAGCAAAGAGTACCAAACCTTGTAGATTAAACATGCCCCAAACAGTTGTGCTTGGAATGAATGCAGCGATTAATAAGGCATATACCGGTAAGCGTGCCGAGCAAGTCATTAGTGGTGCAACAAAAATCGTGGTTAAACGATCTCGTGGATCACTAATACTTCGTGTCGCCATAATGCCAGGAACAGCACAAGCAAAACTTGAGAGTAATGGAATAAATGCTCGACCACTTAGACCTGCTTTAAACATCAATTTATCGAGCAAGAATGCTGCACGAGGTAAATAGCCTGATTCTTCTAAAACCAATATAAAGAAAAACAGAATTAGAATCTGCGGTAGGAAGACAACAACGCCCCCTGCACCTGCAATCACACCATCCACAACCAAACTATTTAGCATTGGATGAGCAATAAATGAACCGACAAATTCACCAAGCCATGCAAATGTATCTTCAATTAAGGTCATGACAGGTTCAGCCCAAGCAAATACGGCTTGGAAAACCACAAACATCATCACTGCAAGGCTAAGCAACCCTAAGACTGGATGTAAGAAAATTTTATCGAGAAAATCTGTACGTTTATCTTCTTCGTCAGCAAAGTTGACCACATCTTTTAAAATCTGTTCAACTTTTTCATGATTTGTTCCTGACAGATGAACATCGCTCAACTCCGTATCTTGTGTACGGAATTTCTTTTGATCAAGTGCATTCATCAGGTTTTCAATACCTGAATTACGTACTGCAACCGTTTCAATCACAGGTACACCCAAACGTTGTGAGAGTTTCTGTGTGTTGATTTGCATACCACGGCGACGTGCTTCATCCATCATGTTAAGCACAAGTAAAATCGGTTTACCTTGTGCAATCACTTCGAGGACTAGACCCAAATGCAATTTTAAATTGGTTGCATCGACAATACACAAGAATGCATCTTGTTCCAGCTCTTCTGCAATTTTACCCATGACTACATCACGGGTAATTTCTTCATCTGGACTTGTTGCATTAAGACTATATGTTCCCGGCAAATCTAAGACACGAACACCTTGCCCTGAAGGCAATGTAAAGGTCCCGACTTTACGTTCGACCGTAACGCCTGCATAGTTGGCAACTTTTTGACGTGTCCCTGTCAAATGGTTGAATAGTGATGTTTTACCGCAGTTCGGATTTCCTACCAAAGCAATACGTAAAGCTTCGCTCATGTAGGTACTCCTGTTGATGCATCTGCAATTTCGATTTTTTCCGCCTCAACTTTACGTAAAGCAAAACGTGTAAAACCAACTTGAATTAAAATTGGGTCACCACCAAAGATACCTTTAGTGATGACTTGCACTCGTGTACCAGGAACAAAACCTAATGTTTCCAAACGACTCGCGACCATATCAGGACGCTGTGTTTCTGTGTTTTCGACTCGAGCGACCTTGGTAATCACAGCCGAGTGCTTTACCTTTAATTCTGACAAACGCACGGTAAATAACCCTAAAATCAATGTATATCTACCGTTTAGTATACATACAAATGAGAATAATTACCAAATCATGTTTGATAATAATTCTCATTTATTTTGTGATTCGACATCTTGTAAATTTTGCTCTACATTGCTGTAAAAGGATTGTTTTTATCACTATGCTCAATAAAAAGCCTCGCATCCCCACTGCTGTTCAAATCCCTGTTAATTATGATTTTTTACAAGGTTTCCGTGATGATTTAATTGCTCAATCCGTCAGTCCACATACTCGAAATGCTTATTTATCTGATCTCATTAACTGTGCAGATCTTTTAGTTCAGCCCATGCCTAATTGGAGTCATGATGATATTTCTGATGTATTGATTGCGTTAACAAAGCAAGGAAAAAGCCCTCGTTCAATTGCACGAGCATTATCTGCATTACGTTCATTTTTTAAATTTTTACGTGAACAACATTTCCGCTCAGATAATCCTGTCAGCGCACATAAAACGCCAAAATTAGGACGCTCATTGCCAAAGGATTTGTCAGAAGAAGATGTTGATGCGCTCATTCAAGCACCCGATTTAAATACGGCACTAGGGCTGCGTGATCGCGCCATGCTCGAAGTTTTGTATGCCTGTGGTTTACGTGTGACAGAACTGCTCAATTTACGTTTAGAACTGATTAATCTCAAACAAGGCTATTTACGCATTGTTGGTAAAGGCAATAAAGAACGCCTTGTACCTATGGGTGAGGTTGCTTGTGAATGGATTGAAAAATATTTAATAGATTCACGTCCTCAATTATATAAATCAGCAACGGATTATTTATTTTTGACTCAACATGGCGGCATTATGAGTCGGCAGAATTTTTGGTACGCCATTAAACGCTATGCACTCCAAGCAGGTATACAATCGGATTTATCTCCGCATACGTTACGTCATGCCTTTGCAACACACCTGCTCAATCACGGTGCTGACTTACGTGTCGTCCAAATGCTTCTTGGTCATAGTGATTTATCAACCACTCAAATTTATACGCATGTTGCACAAGTCCGTATGCAACAGCTTCATGCACAACATCATCCTCGTGCATAAACTAAAACTTTGATTTTTTGTGGAAAACTGATTTATATCGCCAAATTTCACCACTTAATCAAGTTTTAACAAAGTCTAGGCAATTTTTTGCTATGCTGATTGTCTAAAATGAATTTCCACGCAGAACAACATAAAGAGTTATTTATGCCATTTACCCGTTCAAAATTAATGCTTGCTTGTACACTTGCAACTGGATTGCTTTTTTCAGGATGTTCAAACTCAAAAGAGAGCAAAAACGATGATGGAACATTGACGGCAACTGCACCTGCAACAGGTGAAGCATCCAATTTGAGCGAGCGTAATGCGAAAGAACGTTTAATTCAGACTCTACAAGGTCATTTTAAAAAAGCCAACATCAATGCAAAAATTACCGACATTAAACAGACTGAAGTGCCAAATTTATATTGGGTTAGCATGGAAGGCATGTCATCAGTATATGCAACCAGCGATGGCAAATATATTATTCAGGGCGATGTCATTCGTTTAGGCGGAACTGAACTCAGTAGTATCAGTGACAAATTGCAGTCGACTGAAAATAAAAAGCACTTTGAAAATTTGAAAAAAGAAGATTTATTGGTTTACCCTGCACAAGGTAAAACAAAACATGTGATCTATGTCTTTACTGATGCAAGCTGTCCGTATTGTCATAAGCTGCATGAGCATATTCCTGAAATTACCGCTCAAGGTATTGAAATCCGATATATCGCATGGCCTCGTGGTGATCAGTTCATGCCTGCAATGGAAAGCATTTGGTGTAGTAAAGACCGTGCCGCAGCATTTGATCAAGCGATTGCTGGCGTACAGCTTCCTCCTGCAAGCTGTAAAAATCCTGTCCGTGATATGTATCAGCTCGGTCTGAATATGGGCGTGAACGGCACACCTGCAATTTACAATTCAGAAGGTGAATATTTGGGGGGTTACATGACCGCAGATGAAATTTCAAAGCGTTTAAATAAATAATTTTTATCAGTAAATTTACTATTATTTATAGCTAAAACAGCAATACATATAAAGATGCGTCAGGCTCTAGAGTCTGGCGCATTTTTTAGCTATGATCTAAGCTTAATACAATTTAAATGCATAATGGAGTGTGACGTGAAACCTGTGCGTCTGGCAATACTCGGTCTTGGTACCGTAGGCGGTGGTGCCCTTAAACTATTACAAGAAAACGCTGCTGAAATTAGACGTCGAACTGGTCGAGAAATTGAAATTACCCACGTGGGTACTCGTCGTCCACGCCCCGATTTAAATTTACCAGCAAGCATTAAGCAAAGTGCTGATCTGCTCGACATTGTTCGTCAACCTGATGTAGATGTTGTGGTTGAGGTGATGGGTGGTATTCATCCTGCTTATGAAGTCATGATGGAAGCCATCAAACATGGCAAACATATTGTGACTGCAAATAAAGCCTTACTTGCAGAACATGGCAATGAATTGTTTAAAGCGGCTGAAGATCACCATGTTCAAGTCGCATATGAAGCTGCGGTTGCTGGTGGTATTCCAATTATTAAAGTGATTCGTGAAGGTTTGGCTGCAAATAAAATTGAATGGCTTGCAGGCATTATCAATGGTACGGGTAACTTTATCCTCACAGAAATGAGCGAAAAAGGTCGTGCCTTTGATGACGTACTCAAAGAAGCGCAAGAACTTGGTTATGCAGAAGCAGATCCAACGTTTGACGTAGAAGGTATTGATGCTGCACACAAGTTAACGATTTTGGCATCATGTGCATTTGGTATTCCGCTACAGTTTGACAAGGTCTATACCGAAGGTATCACCAAAATCACAGCACAAGATGTCAAATATGCTGAAGAACTTGGCTATAAAATTAAACACTTAGGTATTGCTCGCCGTTCAGCAAAAGGCATTGAACTTCGTGTACATCCAACTTTAATTCCTGATGAAGAACTCATTGCAAATGTAAATGGCGTGAAAAATGCTGTTCTTGTTCAAGCCAATGCAGTGGGTCCAACATTGTACTACGGCGCAGGTGCTGGTGCAGGTCCAACAGCCTCTGCTGTGGTTGCCGATGTTGTCGATATTGTTCGTGACATTATTTACACAGAAGATGGTGCAGGTACTATTCCACAGCTTGCCTTTGAAGCACTTTCAGACTTGCCAATTTTAAGCAGTGATGAAATGACGACAGGTTATTATCTGCGTATCAATGCTGAAGATCAAACGGGTGTACTTGCTGATGTCACCACAATTTTGAGCCGTTTAGGCATTGGAATTGATGCGATTATGCAACAGCCACGCTTAAAAGATTTGATTCCTATTGTGATCCTCACTGATCCAATTCAAGAATCGAAAATGAATGAAGCAATTGCTAAAATTCAGGCTTTATCTTTCGTTCATGGCGAAGCTGTACGAATTCGTTTAGAATTGCTTGATAACTAATCGGGTTGGGGGTAGTCATGCCCTCTACCAGCTCTACTCATAAATTTGGAACACCACCATGTCTACTGCAAATCGCTATACAGGACTTGTTGATCGCTATCGTGACCGCTTACCCGTTTCTGCAACAACCCCTGCAATCTCTCTCGGTGAAGGTAATACGCCTCTCATTAAACTTGCAAATATTCCTCGTTTAATTGGTAAGAATGTCGAAATTTATGTGAAGTACGAAGGTTTAAACCCGACTGGTTCATTTAAAGACCGTGGTATGACCATGGCTGTAACAAAGGCTGTTGAAGAAGGCTCTAAAGCAATTATCTGTGCATCTACAGGCAATACTTCTGCTGCGGCTGCGGCTTATGCTGCTCGTGCCGGTATCAAAGCATTCGTTTTAATCCCTGAAGGCAAAATTGCCATGGGTAAAATGGCACAAGCGATGATGTATGGTGCTATTACTATGCAAATTCGTGGTAACTTCGATGACGGTATGCGCCTTGTTAAAGAAGTTGCAGACCAAGCGCCTGTAACGATTGTAAACTCAATTAATCCGTACCGTTTACAAGGTCAAAAGACCATTGCATACGAAATCGTAGATGAACTTGGTCGTGCACCTGATTATCACTGCTTACCTGTAGGTAATGCAGGAAATATCACTGCACACTGGATGGGTTATACCGAAGCTGTAGCAAACCAACCTGTAGGCGAGTTTGAGCAAGTTATTTATGACGCTACAACTGATGCCTTCACAGGTCCTAAACCTGAAGGCTTACCAACAATGGTAGGTTACCAAGCTTCAGGTGCAGCTCCATTCTTACGTGGCGCTCCGGTAGAAAATCCTGAAACAATTGCAACTGCAATTCGTATTGGTAATCCACAGAGTTGGAACCATGCGAAAGCTGTTGTACGAGACTCAAAGGGTTGGTTTGATGAACTAACTGATGCTGAAATCTTAGATGCTCAACGTATGCTTTCTATGTATGAAGGTGTATTTGTAGAGCCAGCTTCTGCTGCATCGATTGGTGGTGCAATCCGTGACCTTAAAGCAGGTAAAATTCCTGAAGGTTCAGTCATTGTATGTACTGTAACAGGTAATGGCTTAAAAGATCCTGATACTGCAATCAAACAATGTTCTGATGCAGTCATGTTGTCTATTGATGCCACTATGGATCAAGTACGTGATTCAATTCTTTCAAATATGTAAAATTTGAACGTATAAAAAACCTGCCAAGCGCAGGTTTTTTTATTTTTTAAATTCAAAATAATAATACGACATCCGTTTTAATCCCAATAAAATAAAAAATGCTTCTCAAAAGAAGCATTTTTTGATTACACAATTTATTTCAATAAGATCAAATAAATTAAATACGTTTTGGTAAATTACTTACCCAATTCATTAGATTAGTTGCATCATTAGTACGTGCTTGAGATGTACTTGCTCCAAGTAACACAACAACAGCAGGACGGCTATTCACAGTAGTATGCATCACCACACAACGCCCTGCTTCATTGATATAACCTGTTTTTGAAATATTGATATTCCAGCCACCGTTACGTACTAATGCATTGGTGTTATTAGATTTCAATACACGATAACCTAAATTGAAGTCATAATGCGCTGTAGTGGAAAATTGACGGATCAAACCATATTGTGATGCTGCACTGAC
The DNA here is from genome assembly GCF_046269225.1 of Acinetobacter sp. TY2. Lineage (NCBI taxonomy): Bacteria > Pseudomonadati > Pseudomonadota > Gammaproteobacteria > Moraxellales > Moraxellaceae > Acinetobacter > Acinetobacter sp. TY2. The sequence goes on along the minus strand of NZ_JBJZOR010000005.1, from coordinate 165,847 downwards.
CAAAATACCTAAATCACGTGCTGATGCGATATTACGTACATCTAAACCTGTAGATTCAACATAGTGCGTTGAATTCATACCTAACTGACGTGCTTTGGCATTCATTGCTGCAACAAATGCAGTACGACCACCTGGATATGTACGTGCTAAAGCAGCGGCTGCAGGATTTTCCGATTTCATGAGTGCCACAAGTAACATTTCAGCACGATTCATAGTATCGCCCGCTTTCAACGTTGAACTTGAGTTTTTACCGCCCGCACCTGCAAAATCAATCTGTTGCAAAGTAATATCTTCAGACATATTTAAACGTGCATCAGAGGTTACAACGGCTGTCATCAACTTAGTAATCGATGCAATTGGTAAGGCTGTATTGGTATTTTTACTATAGAGCACTTCACCTGTATTCGCATCCATCACCAATGCAGCTCGTGAATTTACAGATGGCTGATTACTATAACTATTTGTATCTGAAATATAAATAGATTTTGGTGTAGTACTACTTACTGTATTACGATTGGTTGTATTCGCTGTATTCGACGTACGCAATGTTGTCGTAATAGTGGTTGAGCCTTGTGGAGATGGTTCATCATCATCCAAAGAGTCATTGTTTAATAGTTGGCTTGCATCTGATGAAGACCAACTGATAGAAGCCTGACTGCTACTCCCAGAAGGATTCATGACTAGATCTGCAAAACTCGTTGAACTTAGACCAAAGAGTACTGATAGGCTCAATACACTCATCAATGTTTTTTTAGATTTTTTCACGGTTACCTACTCATTTCGGGAGGTGTTCAGCAATCTTGCTTCTTACCTCGAATATGACTTACATTTACACACTGTCGCGAATAATATAAATTTACGAAATTGTGCATGATGATTCTATAAGGATTATGGATAGCATTGCCAATTTTGTTGTGACATTGCAAGTGAATTTTGCTTTATGTAACAAAAAACATGATATTAAAATCATTAATAGAGGTGATATGTGATTACAGTTCTCGTCGTTGATGACCATGAATTAGTGCGTACAGGGATCTGTCGCATGTTAGAAGATCAAGTCGATGTACAAGTGATTGGTCAAGCTGAATCTGGCGAAGAAGCGATTGCCTTAGTACGCCAACATCACCCCAATGTCGTTTTGCTTGATGTTAACATGCCCGGTATTGGTGGTGTAGAAACGACTCGTCGCTTACTCCAAACTGCACCAGAAACCAAAGTACTTGCTGTCAGTGGACTTGCTGAAGAGCCTTATCCATCCTTATTATTAAAAGCAGGTGCTCGAGGCTATATTACCAAAGGCGCACCTATTACAGAAATGTTACGTGCCATTAAAAAAGTTATGCAAGGCGGTAAATATTTCAGTGCCGATATTGCAGAACAATTGGCAAGTTCATATCTCTCCGACACACAAACCTCACCTTTCGATGCATTATCTGAACGAGAAATGCAAGTGGCAATGATGGTAGTAAATTGTATTAGCGCACAAGAAATTTCCGATAAACTTTTTGTCAGTGTCAAAACCGTCAATACTTATCGTTATCGAATTTTTGAAAAATTGACAATCGATAGCGATGTAAAACTGACGCATCTTGCTATTCGTTACGGTTTAATTAAACCTTAAATCTAACTTTCTTTAATTGATTTGATTAAAAATCCGAGCATCGTTATGACTCCATCGGTATCCGTTTCTATGTCTCAGACGATGTACCGACTTGGATCGTCATATACGGGCTATCGGCTGATTACATCTGCAAGCCTGATTCTGATTTTTTTACTTACGTTAAATAATCAAACACTGCACTATGAATCGCCTGGACTGTATTTATATTCACTGATTATTTACGCCATTTTAAGTGCCGCACAATTGGCCTTATTAAAATTTTTCCCTCGTGCTATCTCAACACAATTGATTGCTATTTTTGCGATTGATGTCATTTTTTTAAGCACTTTGACCTTTGCCTTAGGCGGACCTAATGTTTCTATTGGTCTACTGTTTGTAATTACGGTCTTTGCATCTAATTTTTTACTGACACGCAATAAAGCTTTACTCATAACACTTTCTGCCGTCATTGCAGTAGTTTATCAACAATTTTTTGGTAGCTATTTTGATTATTCCAATTTAAATAATATCGGCAATAGTGTTTTCCTCGCTTTTTTGTTTTTTGTCGTCCATGCCATTGGGCAGATTGCCATTCGTCGCTTTCAAGTACTTGAATCACTTAACAGCCATCAATCAATTGAATTATTCAAATTACAAAATATTAACCGCTACATTTTAGAGCAAATTGAAGTTGGTTATTTGGTCTTAGATGAGCAATGTAAAATTCTAGTCAGTAACCCTGCGGCTTGTTCATTACTTGGAATTTCATCACTTTATGCACATCAGCAGTATCATTTAGCAAACTTCCAACCCGATCTTTTTGAAAATCTCAGAGACGCAACGTTAAGAGATGGTGAACGCTTTCAATTCCAATCAAAGCAATCTTCTTATACCGTTGATATTCGTGTGCAAAAACTGATTGTGCCTCATCAGGCTTTAACCTTACTTGTTCTTGAAGATGCACAAAAACTCAATCAAAATGTACAACAACTTAAACTTGCAGCATTAGGTCAACTCTCAGCGAGTATTGCTCATGAAATTCGCAATCCCCTAGCGGCCATTGCACAAGCCAATGAGTTAAACCAAGATAGCGATGAAGAACAAAAAATCATGCTCAATCAAATGATTGCTAAACAAACACAACGTATTGATAAAATTATTAAAGATACATTGGATATGGCAAGAAATAAAAAAACCAAAACGAGCCTCATTGATGTCCAAATTTTTATTGAAGATTTACTCCAACACGATTTACATGATGCTCAAACGCAAATTGAACTGCAGCTAAAATCAAACTATGAAATTTACTTTGATGAATCACAATTACGTCAAATTTTGGTCAATCTCATACGTAATGCCTTAAGACATAATCCAGAATATGCAAATGCTATTCAACTCAATATCCATGCCCAAGAAAATATGTTATTTTTTGATGTGATCGATTTCGGTCATGGCATCGCAAAACAAGATTTATCGCAACTTTTTCAACCGTTTTTCAGTACCGAAATCAATGGAACTGGTTTAGGATTATATCTATCACACAGTCTATGTGAAGCCAATCAGGCAAAACTAGTCTATGTAGAGCAAAAACAACAAGGGGCATGCTTTCGAATTGAATGCCCACTCACACATTAAATTAGGTTTTTTGGGGATATGACAACAAAGCAATCTTTGGTCTTATTGGTCGATGATGAACCTGACCTATGTACACTCATGCAAATGACTCTCTCACGCATGGGCATAAAAACGCATATTGCACATCATCTACAACAAGCACGCTATTTTTTTACAGAGTATAAATATGATGCCTGTATTACCGACTTAAACTTACCTGATGGTAGTGGTTTAGATTTAGTTCGTCATGTCTCTGAACATTATCCAAAAACCCCAATTGCCGTACTCACCGCTTATGGCAATATGGAAATTGCGATTTCTGCACTTAAAGCAGGTGCTTTTGATTTTGTCAGTAAACCCATTAATCAAATGCATTTGAATCAATTAATGCAAAAGGCACTGCATGTGCCACAAGCCGATGCTGAAGTAAATTTACAACTCGAACATCGTATGCTAATTGGTGATTCTGATCTTATTCAGAAACTTCGTGAAGCCATTAAAAAAATTGCTCGCTCACAAGCACCAGTATTCATTACGGGGGAATCAGGCACAGGCAAAGAAGTTGTTGCCAATCTTATCCACCAACTCAGTAATCGTAGTGATTGTCCTTTTGTCGCAATTAATTGTGGCGCGATTTCAGATGAGCTAATCGAAAGTGAATTGTTTGGGCACATTAAAGGTTGTTTTTCAGGTGCAACCCAAGACAAACAGGGGCTGATTCAAGCATCCAATGGCGGTAGTCTATTTTTAGATGAAATTGCCGAGTTAAGTATGGCAACCCAAGTCAAGCTATTGCGTGCCGTACAAGAAAAGAAAATTCGTCCTTTAGGCAGTGATAAAGAGATTGAAGTCGATTTTCGTATTATTAGTGCGAGCCATCAGGACTTAGAGCGCTTAGTTGAACAAGGTAAATTCCGTCAGGATTTATTTTTCCGTATTCATGTCATGGATATCGTTTTACCCCCATTACGTGATCATAAAAGTGATATTCCTGCGCTTGCAGCACATTTTATAGCGCAAATTTGCCGTGAATGGGGAATTCCAAATAAAAAACTCACCGAAAAAGCACTCAATTTTTTAATACAACAGCAGTATCCTGGTAATGTCCGTGAACTACGTAATATTGTGGAACGTGCCATTACACTGAGCGATGATGATCGGATTGACTTACAGCACTTACAATCTGCACCTATGCGTGTTTTACAGAAAACAGAACCGAATAACACCACAGCCAGCAACGAGGCTGTAACGCCTATTTCAACCGTAGATAAAGCTAAAAGTGATGCCTTACAAATTCCTGAGGAAGGTTTAGAACAGTTCCTTGAAAATGTTGAAAAGGAAGTTCTGCTCAATGCTTTGAATCAAACCCATTGGAACCGCACACTTGCTGCGAAGAAACTCGGCATGACCTTCCGTTCACTGCGTTATCGATTGAAAAAGTTTGGACTCGATACTGATGATGACTAAAACGAAAGTCATATGAATAAAAAAATGAGGATAATCATCCTCATTTTTTATTTAACTTTATATAAATTAAAGCTATTTATGCTTGATCAACATCTCTGCAACATTATTCAAATAAGTATCTTCTTTCATATCTAAAGGCCATGCATATTCTTGATTGGGACGAATCCCTTGACCATCAATCATGCTTTCCTTTGGGGTGAAATAATGCGATACCGTCATTTGTAGAGCCGCACCATTGGCAAGTGGAAAGAGCTTTTGTACGACACCTTTCCCATAACTTTTTTCACCTAAGACCCATGCACGCTGATGCTCTTTCAATGCAGCTGTGAACACTTCGGCTGCCGAAGCTGAACGCCCATTGATAAGGATACCAAGTTTTAAATTCTGAAATTCATTGCCCGGCAATGCCTGAAATTGTTGATCACCTTCTGAGCGACTTTTAGTCGAAACAATCACGCCTTGATTTAAAAATAAATCTGCTGTTTCAACAGAAGATGACAACAATCCTCCTGGATTATTGCGTAAATCAATCAGTACCGCTTTTAATTTACTTGGATTATTTTCTTCAATTAAACGCTTAATTTCATTGGCTGTATCTTGTTGAAAAACTCGTACATGCAAAACAAGGACTTGGTTATGCAATAGCGTGGCTTCAATATCAGCCACATCCATTTTTTTATTTCGCACAATGCTCATTACAGGACTATTGGCATTGAGCTGTAATTGTAAAGTCGAACCTATTGAGCCATGTAATAAATCTTCAACTTGTTCTCTGTTCAGATTTTTGAGTTCCTGATTATCGAGTTTAAAAATGGTAAAACCATTTTTTAGACCCAATTTATAAGAGTCTGAATTTACAGTTAAATTTTTGATTTGCCACTGACGATTGTGATTATCATAGTTCAATTCAAAATCGACTGTCGCCAAATCACTTTCAGTATATTGAACCAGTTGTTTATATTCTTCAGGACTTAAATAACGTGAATATCGATCTAAGCCACCAACCAAACCTTTGATCGCTTGTAAAAATAAAGCATCATCCGATTTTTCAGTGACATAGTTTTGTTTGACTGTGCCATAAATTTGCACAAATTGTTCAATGGACTCTACTGGAACTTCGGCAATGCTCTGCTCCGGATCATCCATTTCTAAAGAATCATCATATTCCGCTGCATAAAGTGAATGACTTGCACTCATCAATAAACCTGTTAAAACCGTAATGTATTTCCAGTTCCGTAGCATTCATTCACCCGATGCATTGAATATCAATATTATTTTAATGTAATGAGATTACGACCTTTCATATCACTCGGTACAGGTAACTGCATCAAACTCAATAGGGTCGGTGCAACATCGGCAAGAACACCACCGTCGGCAATGGTTGCAGCCGTTGGGCCAACATAGATAAAGGGTACAAGTTCCGTGGTATGCTGGGTATGTACTTGACCACTCACGTAATCTTGCATTTGTTCAACATTACCATGATCGGCAGTAATCAGCATATGCCCTTTCCGCGCCATTACAGCTTCATACAAACGACCTAAACAAGTATCGACTGTTTCAACCGCTTTAACCGCAGCATCAAACACACCAGTATGCCCAACCATATCACCATTGGCATAGTTCACTACCAACAAATCGAACTCGCCTGAATTGACCGCAGCAACCAATTCGTCAGTGACTTCTATGGCACTCATTTCTGGTTTTAGATCATATGTAGCAACATTTGGCGATGGAATCAAAATACGTTTTTCACCCGGATACTCATCTTCACGACCACCGCTAAAGAAGAATGTAACGTGTGCATATTTTTCAGTTTCGGCAATACGCAGTTGAGTTTTACCTAAACTTGATAGATATTCACCAATCGAGTTTTTAAGTGCATCTGGCATATAAGCCACAGGTGCATCAATGCTTGCTTGATAGCGTGTCAACATGACAAATTTAGAAAGTTTTGGCACAACTTTACGTTCAAAATTAGCAAAGTCTTTTTCTACAAATGCTTTGGTAATTTCACGTGCACGGTCGGCACGGAAGTTCATAAAGACAATGCTGTCGCCATCAGATACTTTCGCAACATCACCAATACGAGTTGCTTTGACAAATTCGTCATTTTCCCCTGCCGCATAAGCAAGTTCTAAACCTTCTGTTGCAGTGGTTGCAATACGTACTGCTTCGCCTTCAGTCATTAAACGATAAGCTTGCTCAACACGATCCCAACGGTTGTCACGATCCATTGCAAAATAACGACCAATCATGGTCGCAATCCGCCCTTGATTTGGATATTTAGCAAAGACAGCATCTAATTTTTGTAATGATGGCTGTGCGCTACGTGGTGGTGTATCTCGACCATCAAGGAAAGCATGTAAATACACGGTTGCTCCACGCTTTAGTGCAAGCTCTACCATCGCAACAATATGATCTTCATGAGAGTGTACACCGCCTTGAGACAACAAGCCCATGATGTGCACTGCACCATTTGCTGCTTTGGCTTTTTCAACAGCATCGATAAGGACTTCGTGCTCGAAAAAATCACCTGTACGAATATCTTTGGTAATACGTGTGAAATCTTGATACAACACACGACCTGCACCCAAGTTCATGTGACCCACTTCAGAGTTGCCCATTTGACCATCAGGCAAACCCACATCTTCACCTGAACCTGAAATCAAACTATGCGGATGCTTATCCTGCATCATGGTTAGATTTGGCGTTTTTGCTGCTAAAAACGCATTATCTTCGACCGCTTCACGATGACCCACACCATCCATAATCACTAGAACGTGCGGGATTTTGCCAGCAGTTGCATCCGTCATAATTTTCACTCTTTAATGTTTACAAGTTAATCATTCTATCTTACCGAATTTCCCAGTAAGACTCTATGTTCTCTCAATGTTTGCTTCATGGAAATCCTGAATCACGTAGATCAGGATTTCATATTACTTAAGTTATAAATAAATCTAGTTTTAAAGATCATTAAGCCAAACAAAATATTTTAAGTGCTTAGCGCGCACGATGTAGCAAATAACTTCCAACCACGAACATGATTCCAATTGGTAAGAATACAAACCATGCAGGAGACGGTGAATATACCAAACTCGCATAGCCCAAGAAGTCTTGTAGATAGAAAAATCCTAAACCGACAAAGAGTGCAATCACCAAACGGAAACCCATCGATTGTTGGCGCAAAGGTCCAAAAATAAATGAACATGCAATCAATACCAACATCAGCAATGCTAAAGGTGAACCCACTTTTTGCCAAAATGCCAATTGATAGGTTTTCGGTACTTGGCTATATTCATGCATATATTTCATGAAGCTTACCAACTGACTTGGTGCTAAATCTTCAGGATCAATGGTCACCATATGTACATATTTCGGTTGCAATGCCAAAGCTAAAGCTTGTTGATCTGCATGATTTAAAACCGCACTACCATTGGGCTGTAAAATCATTTGATCTGAATTTTTCAGAATCCACTGGCCATCTTTAACAAACTGCCCTTGTTCCGCATTTACAACATTTTCAAGACGATAATCGTGATCAAAATCGACTACTTGAACTTGTTTGAGTTCACCTTGTGAGTTGGCATAGTCAATGTATATGAAACGCTGACCTTCTCGTGTCCAATAACCTTTTACTTCACCTAATGCTGCAACACTACGATGACTCTTAGCACTTTTTGCTTGCTCATTGGTATATGGAACAATCCATTCGCTTAGTACAAAAGAGAGTAAAACCAAGACCAATGCAGAACGCATCACCCAACCGACAATACGCCACAAGCTAATACCTGCGGCACGCATCACAATCAGTTCACTACTCGATGCCATGGTGCCTAAACCAAGTACTGCACCAATGAGCGCTGAAATTGGTAAAATTTCATAGAGATAACGTGGCGCACCCCACATCACAAATTTAAATGCATCCCAAGCGCTATAAGTATCATTCAGATCGCCTAATTCAGCCAAATAGGTAAAGAGTACTTGAAGTACAGACAACACTGCTGTTGCACCTAGCATGGCAAGTAAGGTCGTTTTGGTAACGTGTTTTGCGACAATTCGACGTGCTAACATTATGATCTCACTCGCTGAATTTGTTTTTTCAACTTCGGTGCTAGTTTTTGTTTACGTGCAAAAAGTGCCGCTGCAATAGCATACACCGCCAAAACTGCAGGATATGCCCAAATACCCATTTCATCTTTACTAATACGGGTTTTCACTGCCATCAATGCCACAATCAAACTTGCAAAGATCAATAGGGATGGAAACAGTTTTAAGTAACGCCCCTGACGTGGGCTCACTTCACACAGTGCAATTGCCAACATTAATGCCACAACGACACTAAATGGCACAAAAATACGCCATCCTAGTTCGCTCGCAACCACAGGATCTTCACGAGTTTGCCACAACTTACCAAATGACAAAGCTTCTACATCACTACTTTCAAATTTAGCTTCTTTATTATTTTCTAAACGTAAACGATAAGACTGAAATTCTGCCTGAGAATACTGCGGTGTACCTGGATAAATCTCATAACGACGCCCTTGCAATAGGTCAACCACACTTGCAGTATCATTATCCATTTGCACACGAGTAGCTTCTTTTGCCAAGATCATCACATCAGGTTTACCTTCTTGGGTCGCACGCTGATAGAAGAAAATATCTTTCAAATTCTTACGATCTTCGGACAATGCACCCGCATAAATGGTATATGCACCCGAAGAAATAAACTCTTTAGGACGTACCAAATCAAAACCTGTCCGTACCGCTTGTGTTGTTGTCAATTGATCAAATTGACGAATACCCCACGGCGACATCCACACCATTAAGATAGTCTGTACAGCCATATACACCACGGTCAATGGAATCAGTAAACGCCCGAGTTGAATCCGACTTATGCCACTGCCGTTTAATACCGCCATTTCATGGTCAACGTACAAACGTCCAAAAACCAACATCAACCCAATAAAAAAACCAAGCGGTAAAATGAGGGTTAAAAATTCAGGTAAACGATATCCGATGATGCTGAATAAAATACTCGCATCAAGACGCCCTTGTGCCGCTACACCAAAATATTTGATCAAACGCCCGCCCATCATAATCAGGGTGAGGAGTGAAATGACAACCAGCGAGGTCGACATCACTTGCTTGACGAGATAACGTCTTATAATCAAAGTAATCTTCCAGAATCGGATTAATCGGAACGAAAATCACTGCCCATCAATTTAATTTGGCAGGATCAATAGTTTACCCGAATGTTAAAAATATAAAACCATATTGAAATTCTACCATTGACAGTGGTTCAATGGTTTAATGTTTTACAACCTCGTTCAGGCACGTTACTGCATATGAAACTTACGCTCAATACAACTTATACAACAGCATCAGAGAGTCAGTCATTGTTGATTCTTGTCGATTCAGAACAACAACAAATAGTTAAAACAACATATCAAATCAATGATTTAGATTCTTTAGCTCAAGCGACACAATTTAAAGCGGGTTTCAATGAGATTTTACCGCTTATCGGGAAAGTTCCTGCACAATTGAACAGTACGCTCATTGGTCTAGATAAAGCAACGGAATTAAAGGCAGCGAAGTTAGCAAAAATCGCACAAACCATTATCAAAGCGTCACAAAAAAAATGTGCAAAAATCAGTGTTGATATTTCAGCTGTCCCTTCGGAGCTACATTATTTACTTGCTTTGAACCTGACTCAAGCAGCTTATGCCTATGATGAGTACAAATCGAAGAAGAATGAATTTGCACTCAATCATATTGAACTCATCGCAACCAATTCACCATTAACAGCGCAACAACTCAGCCTGATTGAAGCTGTACAAAATGGTCAGAACTTTGCTCGTGATTTGGGTAACTGCCCAGGAAATATCTGTTTCCCTGAATATTTAGCGGAGCAAGCACTTGCGCTGGCAGAAGAGTTCCCTGATCTACTGAAAGTCACTGTACTTGAAGAACAGCAATTGGCTGACTTAGGCATGAATGCTTTTCTTGCTGTGAGCAAAGGTTCAGACCGTCCAGGTCGTGTAATCACCCTTGAATATATGTCAAATATTGACCAAGCACCAATTGTCTTGGTCGGTAAAGGTGTCACCTTTGATACTGGTGGTATTTCACTTAAACCAGGTGCAGGCATGGACGAAATGAAATTCGACATGTGCGGTGCAGCATCTGTTTTAGGGACTCTACGTGCTTTATGTGAATCTAAATTACCTATTCATGTTGTTGGTGCTTTGGCTGCGGCTGAAAACATGCCATCAGGCAGTGCAACACGTCCAGGTGATATCGTTACCACAATGAGTGGTCAAACGGTTGAAATTTTAAATACTGATGCTGAAGGTCGTTTAGTACTGTGCGATACACTGACCTATATCAAACGCTTCAACCCTGCATTAGTCATTGATATTGCAACATTAACAGGTGCGTGTGTAGTTGCACTTGGTTCAGTGGTTTCAGGTCTATTTACTCCCGATGATGAACTTGCGGCTGAAATTACTGCGGCGGGTCAAAACTCATTTGACCGTGTATGGCGCTTGCCAGTATGGGATGATTATCAAGAACAATTAGACTCACCATTTGCCGATATCGCTAACATTGGCGGTCCTAAAGCTGGTGCAGTGACAGCGGCTTGTTTCCTACAGCGCTTCACGCGTGACTACCGTTGGGCACATTTAGATATTGCAGGTTCTGCTTGGAACTCAGGTGCAAATAAAGGTGCTACGGGTCGTCCTGTGCCACTTTTAATGCAATTGCTTGCCAATCGTGCACAGTCTAATGGCTAAAATTAGCTTTTATCTGTTTGAAAAAAGTCCTGAACGACAAGTGCAAAGCACTTGTCGTTTATGTCGTAAAATTTTGCATCAATCTGCACGCATTTGGCTACATTGCCCTGATCCAAAAGTACAGCAAGAACTTGATGAGCTGCTATGGTCATTTGATCCGACAAGTTTTCTGCCACATGGTATACAGGACACAACTGCACCCATTTGTATTTCAGCAGATTTACCAACAGAAAATGATTGGATTGTATTTAATTTTAACAATCAAGCGCTTGAAAATATGACCCAGTTTGATCACATTATTGAAATCATCGAAAATGATGAACAAGCGAAAATCATCGGTAGAGAAAAGTTCAAAACTTATCGTGGTCTTGGCGTACAACCGCAAACCTTTAAATTATAAAGATGAAGATGAATTTTAAATTCATACTTTTCTAGGAGATACATTGTGGCACTAAATGTCGGTCAGGACTTTAAAAAGCGGTGGCTTGATGCACCGAATGCTGTACGTCAGTCGTTTTTTGATGACCTCAATCGTATCTGTGATTTGTTGCAACCGTCAACAAACATTGAAAAGTGGATAGACAATGACCGACGTGCCCTTCAAGTTGCACAGTTACAAGTCGATCAAGCTTATGCTGATTTAAAAGCACAACTCCTTGAAGAAGCCCGCATACGAAAGCAACTCGCGCTAGAAAAATCACTAGCAGATAAACGTGCAAAACAGCAGGCTTATAATTTGCAATTACAACAAGATGAATTACAGCAGTTTTATGCACAAACCCAGTCACTCAATGCTTTGCGTCAAGTGATTGATGATGAAATTGCGCAACAAAGCCAACGCTATAGCAAAAATCCTGAATATCCTGCAATTGATTTTTCTAACCCACGCTCACGTATTCAAGATGACGAAATTCTTTCCGAGCTTGAAAGTGTACGTTTACGTTTAGAACTTGAAGCTGAAACTTCGATTGAAGAAGCTGTGAATGCATTTCGCAATAAACTCAAAGCTGCGGCAAAAGATGAAATTGATTACATTTTAGAAAATTCAAAGTTTTCAGCAGAAATATAGATTAGCTTATCCATTTTAATGCTAATAGTTTCATTTTACTGTCACCAAAATGCAATCTTTATGTCACATCATCATACCAAGTACCAAAATCATCAATGCTAGGTTTGAAAGAACGCTAACTCAATTGATGATGGCATTCAAAATGTATATTTTTTGAATCATATTGCATTGTTAGAGGATATAAAATGGATACACTCAATCAAATTTCAAACCATATTCATCAACTACATACTGGCGAACAATGGACGCTTTCCGTCCAAGACTTATTGATTAGTCGTACCGATTTTCAATGTATTTCAGTTTTTTTAAGCCGTGAATCAGACAAAGGACATTTTTCTTTACTTGAAGAAGGTCAAACGAATTCGTACATCGGTCATACCTCACTAACCATTATCAAGCACTAAATATGTTTTGCTAGAGAACAAAAAAGCCCAGCAGGGCTTTTTAAATAAAATATAGATTAAATAGCGTCAAATAATAAAGATAATAAATTCCCTGCGCCATAACCAATGCCAAGCAATAGGGCAATCCAAATCAATCCGCCAAGTACGTTATACATCATAAAAACAGGCAGTTTCATATGCCCTGCACCGGCAGCAAAAGGTGCAAATGACCGTACAAATGGAATAAAACGGGCAAATAAAATGGTCATACCACCATGTTTTTGGAAGTAATAATTGGTTTTCTGAATATATTCGGGCTTAAAAATTCGTGAATGCGCATGAAAAAACTTAAATCCCAACACTCGACCAGTAAAATAATTGACGATATAGCCTAATACCGATGCAATAAATAACAATAATCCCATATAGTGCAAATGTACCGACTCTGCTGTTGAACACAATGCACCCACAGCAATCAGTAAACTATCACCAGGTAGGAAAAACATAAATACAGAACCCGTTTCTGCAAAAACAATCAAAAATAAAATGGCATAAATCCACAAGCCATAGTTTTCCAACAACATAGGCAAAAACTGTTCTAAATGTAGTAAAAAATCAATCAATCCACACTCGCTTAAGAATTTTCGATTCAGTGATAAGCTGAATTAAAACACAGACAAAGAAAAACAGCCTAATTAAATTAGGCTGTTTTTTATCTTCATTACAGTGTAGTCTATTTTAAAAAGCCATTCGCTGCTAAAAATTCCATACTCAATTTTGATTCTGCTTTAGGCTCAGCAGCTTTATCACCCAACAGTAAACGCTCAATATAACGGGCTAAAATATCAACTTCTAAATTGACTTTTGCACCGACTTTCCACGTTCCAATATTGGTTCGATCTGCTGTATGTGGAATCAAATTGAGACTTAAAATACTGCCACGTAAATGATTGATGGTTAAGCTAATACCATCGACAGTCACTGACCCTTTTTCTGCCAAATATTTTGCAATTTCAGCAGGGGCTGTCACTTCATAATATATTGAACGTGCATCTGAACGAACAACTGTAATTTCACCGACAGCATCGACATGACCACTGACAATATGCCCACCAAAACGTGTGGTCGGTAACATCGCTTTTTCAACATTCACCGATTGACCAACTTTCCAATTGCCCAATGTCGTACGATTTAAACTTTCACGAGAAACATCGGCAGCATACCAATGTTCGCCCCATTCAATCACCGTTAAACAAATGCCATTAGTCGCAATTGAATCGCCTAAATGTACATCGGACATATCTAGATCAGTATGAATACGTAGGCGTATATCGCCACCGACACTTTGTAAACTTTCAACTTTACCTAAACTTTCAATAATGCCTGTGAACATAATTTACCCTACAACCTCATTTATTGAGGAATTTATACCTGACTGTATTGAATGGTGCCAAATGACCTTTTTAAAGGGCTCTCACCATTTTACCAAAGTGCCAACTGTGTACTCACCCCTGTGGTATCGACACCACCAAGTTCTGCAAAATGATACAACTGCCCGAGCAACTGACGCAAAGGTGGACCTGATTTGGCATGTGTATCTGTAATGACAATAAACTCAAGTACACGTGCACGCTCGGACTGGCGCTGTTTACTGACACGATAACGAGGTACATCTTGTGTCAATAACGTCACCTTGCCACGTTTCAAATTGGCAGCCAGTAAGTCTTTGGCTTCAATATTGCCATCAGTTGAATAACTCGTCAGAATATAACGTGCATTGATGGTTTCCAATAACTTCTCATATGCTTCCTGCGCATGTTTAGAAGAGTTATATTGACTTGGACGTTCTTTACGCCAAGCACGATCAATACCACTTTTAAAGCCCTTAGTATCAGGTGTCGGTAAATCAGTTTGATCCCAAAGCGTCAATGAATTGAGGACATGGTAATTACTGCTATACGCATGTTGATTATAAGGTGGGTCAAGATAAGCGACATCCACTTCAAAACTACTCATTTGATTGGCAAGATGTTGCGCATCAACACACCACATTTCTGCCATAGGTATTTTTTGCTCAGTATCACCAATTTCACTAAAGCGACTTGGTGTTAACCAAAGCAATGATTCAATACGCTCAAGCGCTGTTTGCGTTTTACCACCCCATCCATGATGGAAACTTTTAAATACGCCACTTGTATTACTGACCAAACTTGCTGAATACAGTAATGGCGCAAGTAATGCACTCATCTCGACATCATCGATTGCACCTTGCGCTTGCCATGTTGCTATCTGCTGACGAATCGCATCAATACGCATTCCATTACGACGTTTAAAGAATAAACGGTCACGTGCAGGATCATAAAGGTCATCATTACGTGGGCACAAATTATGTGTCACCCATCCTTTGACTTCAGGCAAACGGTTTAAATAATCAATGGCTTTTTGATAACCACCCAACTCTTTAAATGCAGGTGCATCGGTACATGCCAAAATTGCATGATTCAATGCATGACTGTAGGGTTCCCAATCATTGGCAATCACACGATAACCATTTTGACGCGCTAAACGTGAAACGACCCCACTACCTGCAAAAAAGTCAGCAAAAATCGGGGCACGTTTACCGCCTTTATTCAGTGTGCCTGTTATTTCAAGGGCTTCAAGAATCAAATGCAGTAAGCGACGCTTATTCCCTAAATACGGCACAAGTTGATGAAATAAATATTCATCTGTCGTACGCGCGGAATGACGACGCTTATGATAAATCGCTGGCGTAGTAGATTCTGAATTCATACGGACTCTTGTAAGGGAATGAGTTTTAAGCGAATGTCATCACCCAATTGTGTCACATTAAGTAGCTTAAAACGAAGTTGTTCTGCCATACGATCAAACTCCGCATTGAACATCGTTCGTGCTTTTGCACCTAAAAATGTCGGTGCGACATAACTGATCAGTTCATCAACCAATTTTGCTTGTAAAAATGCAGTGGATAATGTCGCACCCGCTTCAACAAGCACATCATAAATCTGTATTTTTTTGAGTGTTTGTAAAAGTTCTGGTAAAGATTGTATTTCTAATTGTACCACGCCAATCTGTTCAAGTTCTGAGCGAAAAGGCCCCATAACGATAACCGTATCAGGGGTTTGTAAAATTTTTGCTGTCAATGGCAAACGTCCTTGCCGATCAAGGATTATACGTTTCGGCTGAATAACAGTTGCTAAATCAACACCTTCAAGTTGACGTACATTAAGTAAAGGATCATCAACTAAAATGGTTTCAATACCCGTAATGACTGCACCCGAAATCGCACGCCAATGTTGTACATCTTGACGGGCAAGATTACCCGTAATCCATTTAGACTCACCCGATGCCATCGCTGTACGCCCATCTAAACTCGATGCAATTTTTAAGCGTACATAGGGCATATCTGTTGCCATTGCCTTTAAAAAGCCTTTGTTTTGTACTTCGGCTTGTGCTGTACAGACATCTGTTACAACCTCAATGCCTGCTTGTTTTAATATTTCTATGCCTTTTCCTGCAACTAAAGGATTGGGGTCTGCACAGGCAATCACTACACGAGTAATGCCTGCTTCAACTAAACCTTTAGCACACGGCGGTGTACGCCCATAATGTGCACAGGGTTCAAGTGTCACATATGCAGTTGCACCTTGTGCCTGCTCTCCTGCTTCATGCATAGCAAAGACTTCTGCATGTGAACCACCGACAGGTGCAGTTGCACCACGCCCAACAATCGCACCGTCTTTGACAATTACACAACCAACTGCTGGATTGGGGCGAGTGCGGTAAATAGCTTTTTCTGCCTCAGCCAATGCTTGCAGCATCCAGAAATGATCCTGGTTTAACTCAGACATAGTGTTCCCAATTGGCAATAAGAGTGATATGAAAATGACATAGAATAAAAATTAGTTTTCCTGACCGTTATGCTGCATTTGTTCAATCTGGCGACGGAATGCTTCGACATCCTGAAAATCCTGATAAACCGATGCAAAACGCACATAAGCGACATGATCAAGTGCAAACAAGGATTGCATGACAATTTCACCAATCGTGCGTGAGCGTACATCTCTCTCACCCAAACGGCGAATTTTTAATTGAATATCACTTAAAACCGTTTCAATTTGCTCTTGCGTGACAGGACGCTTCTGTAACGCATGCATGAGCGATCTACGCATTTTCGCTTCATCGAAAGGTTCATTTTTTCCATCTGATTTGGTTACACGTGGCATAACCACTTCATAACTCTCAAATGTAGTAAATCGTTCACCGCAGCTCGTACATTCACGGCGTCGACGAATCTGGCAACCTTCAGCCGCAAGACGTGAATCAATCACTTTACTGTCTGCGGTGTTACAAAATGGACAATGCATAGCGGTTTAATTGAACAAATTTTATGGAAGAATCAAGTGTAGCAAAAAAATGGAGATTTGTTGAGTTTTACGCTACATATAGAAAAAAAACAGCCCTTTTGGGCTGTTTTACACAATATATAGTTTTTATTATTGAAGTAACATATCGTTATTCAATACGTTCACCATGTTGACTCAAGTCTAGACCCATACGCTCATCGTCAGCTTCAACACGAATACCAATTATCAGGTCAATCACTTTAAGAATAATGAAAGTCACAATAGCACTATAAGCTATCGTTGCAAGCACACCTTCAACTTGTACCCAAAGTTGTTCTAGCATAGTTGGTGCTAAAACGACACTGGCTGCTTTAATAATTTCTTCGTTATAAAACACGCCTGTTAAAATTGCACCTACAACACCACCAACGGCATGTAGACCAAATGCATCTAGAGCATCATCCGCTTTTAATAGACGTTTTAATGACGTTGTACCCCAGAAACAAACGACTCCACCAATCACACCCATGATCAATGCACCACCGACACCGACAAATCCTGCTGCTGGTGTAATCACCACTAGACCTGCCACTGCACCTGACGCGCCACCCAAGACTGAAGCTTTACCACGGACAAAACGTTCAACCAACAACCATGTAAATGCTGCCGCAGCCGCTGCGACTTGAGTCACTAAAATCGCCATACTTGCACGAGCCCCTGCACCCAATGCAGAACCACCATTGAAACCAAACCACCCAACCCAAAGTAAACTCGCACCAATAACAGTGAGTGTTAAGTTATGCGGCGCCATCGACTCACGCCCCAAGCCCATACGTTTACCAAGTAAATATGCTGCTACTAAACCTGCGACACCTGAGTTAATATGTACGACTGTACCACCAGCAAAATCTAACGCACCCGCTTTATATAACCAACCATCCGCAGCCCAAACCCAGTGTGTAATTGGTGCGTATACCAAAATGACCCATACTGCAATAAAGGCTACGAAAGCTGAGAATTTCATGCGATCAGCAACCGAACCACTTAAAATAGCAACAGTAATAATGGCAAATGTCATTTGGAAAATAACAAATAAGCTTTCAGGAATTGTGCCACTGAGTGCATCAAAAGAAACACCATTGAGCATAGCTTTGGATAAATCACCAATGTATGCACCTGACCCTGAGAATGCTAAGGAATAACCGACCGTTACCCAAATCAGACTCACAACAATGGCAGCAGTTAAGCTATACATCATGGTACTTAAAACATTTTTTTTACGAACCATACCACCGTAGAACAGTGCTAGACCCGGGATGGTCATTAACAAAACCAATGCTGTCGAAACCAAAACCCATGCTGTATCTCCTGTATCTACTGTCGGCTCAGCAGCAGGTACTGCTTCAGGAGTTATAGCAGCAGGAATGGGTTCTATAGATGGAATAGTGGTTGCAACTGTCTGATCTGTATTTGATGCAACTGTAGAAGTAGAGGTAGGCTCAGAAATACTTTCTTCAGCCCAAGTGACTGAACCACCAAGAAGTGCACCAGACAAGCTGAGTGCGAGCAGCATTTTTTTCATTTGATTCCCCAACCAATTTTTTTGAGTTATGTACTTAGGTACATAACTTGCAAACTTTATGCCAACTTAAACAGCATCAGGACCAGTTTCACCTGTACGAATACGAATCACTTGCTCAAGATTAGTGACGAAAATTTTACCATCACCAATTTTTCCTGTGCTTGCAACACGAGTAATTGATTCAATCACTGAGTCGACCAAATCATCACTGATTGCGATTTCAATTTTAACTTTCGGCAAAAAATCGACGACATATTCAGCGCCACGATATAATTCTGTATGACCTTTCTGACGACCAAAGCCTTTTACTTCTGTTACGGTAATCCCTTGGACACCAATTTCAGAAAGTGCTTCACGCACATCATCCAATTTAAATGGTTTTACAATTGCAGTTACGAGCTTCATGTTATTTTCCTTCGGCTTTTCTTACCAGTAAGGTTTTATGTTCAATTTTCGTGCCAAATTTGGGAAACGGTTGGGGGTGCTTCACAAATCTAACAGAAACAATATGTACATTCTATTGTATACTCGAAGACTGACTTTGAGTTTTAAAAAATACAGATTTTGTGATTGTTTTTTTATATTTTTTTATCAATTAATACCATAGAAATCAGTTAATACTTTGGTCGTCGTTTAAGCAATGTTACACTCATGCTACGCAACAAGCTGATTTATGGAACACTAAAAAATGATTGAAACCCTTTTACGCGCTATTCTTGAACAAGTTGATCAACCCAAAAAAGATCTTGAGCATAATCTTCGCGCCTTGCTCAATGAAGCGGTCAGCAAAATGGATTTGGTTTCTAAAGATGAGCTTACACGACAACAAATTGCACTGAATAATGCCAATATTCGTTTAGAACAATTGCAACAACAACTCGCACAACTCGAAATACAGTTACAAAAATAAAAAATACATAAATTGCACAAATTTAGTGCAATAAAGACCAAATTTGATTAAAAATAAAGCAAAATGGAAAATAATAATGTCTTTTGCAAAAATCTATACCCGAGGTTTGCTCGGTTTACATGCACCTCAAATTGAAGTTGAGGTACATGTCAGTCAAGGTCTGCCCTCACTAACGATTGTTGGCTTACCCGAAGCGGCTGTAAGAGAAAGTAAAGATCGTGTTCGATCTGCGATTATCAATAGTGGATTTCTTTTTCCTACCAAACGTTTAACCATCAATCTTGCACCTGCTGATTTACCCAAAGATGGTTCTCGACTAGATCTACCGATTGCGCTAGGTATTCTGATTGCCTCAGGGCAATTACCTGAAAATGCAACTGATAACTTTGAGTTTATTGGTGAACTCGCGCTCGATGGGCATTTACGCCCTGTTTCAGGAACATTGAGTATTGCAATGGCATGTCAACAAGCAGAGCATCAACTCATGCTACCGCTTGAAAATGCTGATGAAGCGGCTCAACTGCCCAATTTTAAAGTCTTTGCAGCAAATCACTTAAAGCAAGTATGTGAACATTTCCTTAATATGCACCAAATTAATGCAACTAAATCACCCGATATTTCATTTATTCCAAACTGTAAATTTGACCTTGCAGATGTCAAAGGTCAATTACGCCCAAGACGTGCTTTGGAAATTGCAGCAGCAGGTGGACATTCGATTTTATTTAAAGGGCCACCTGGTACAGGAAAAACTTTACTTGCTTCACGGCTGTCTAGCATTTTGCCACCATTAACTGCACAAGAAAATTTAGAAGTTGCGAGTATTTATTCTATAGCAAGTACCCAGCACAGTTTTGGACAACGCCCTTTTCGAGCACCCCATCACACTGCCTCTGCTGTTGCTTTGGTTGGTGGAGGCTCACAGCCCAAACCAGGTGAAATTACGCTCGCTCATTTAGGTGTTTTATTTTTAGATGAATTACCCGAGTTTGATCGAAAAGTTTTAGAAGTCTTACGTCAACCTTTAGAGTCTAAAGAAATTGTGATTTCTCGCGCTTCACGGCAAATGACTTTTCCCGCCAACTTTCAACTCATTGCTGCAATGAATCCATGTCCATGTGGTTATGCTTTTAATCAGGATAGTCGTTGTCAATGTTCGGCAGAAGCGATTAAACGCTATCAAAACCGTATTTCAGGTCCTTTACTTGATCGTATTGATTTACATATTGATGTGCCACCATTAAAAGCACAGGAATTACAGGATAATAAACCTGTTGAAAATTCTGAAACTGTACGATTACGTGTCACTCAAGCATATGATTTACAAATATATCGTCAAAGCTTTCTAAATCAAAGTTTGTCACCACAACAACTTGAAAAATATGCATTACTTGATGATGGTTCACAAAAAATAATTGCGCTTGCACAACAACGATTAAACCTCTCTGCGCGTGCCTATCATCGGATACTTCGAGTTGCGCGTACTATTGCTGATCTTGCTCAATCCGAACATATTCAGAGTATGCATCTCACGGAAGCGTTATCTTATCGTAGTCAAGAAAATTAAAGATTGTTTTGTTTAAATGATCGAATATATTAAAGGTACTATTCAATCATAAAATATGCCTCATCAGGAGTACACCACTTGACCCTTGCTATACAGATTCGACCTGAACAAGATCAAGATATTCATGACATTACTCAAGTGACTGAATTGGCTTTCGCTGATGCGCCACATAGTAGTCATACTGAGCATTTTATTGTGAATTCTTTACGCAAGCAGCAACAACTTACAATTTCGTTGGTCGCATTATTCGATGGCAAAATCATTGGACATATTGCAATTTCACCCGTGAACATTAGCTCAGGTGAAAAAAATTGGTATGGTTTAGGTCCAGTCTCTGTTTTACCTAAATATCAAGGACAAGGCGTCGGTTCTGCACTCATTCAGCAAGCGCTACAACAGTTAAAAAACTTAGGTGCTGAAGGTTGTGTACTACTTGGTGAACCTGAATATTATACTCGATTTGGTTTTCAAGTCGTATCCGGGCTGACACTTGCAGATGTTCCTGTTGAATATTTTCAAGCCTTATCCTTTAACGGTAATTTTGCACAAGGTGATGTGACCTATTCTTCAGCATTTGAAGCAATAGCATAATCTAAATATTGAAGTATCATTTTTTACATTCGATTTTCTAACTCAATAATTTAATTCATAAAAAAGCCCGATGAAATCCATCGGGCAAAGCGCATTTGATATCCATTTATTATTCTAAAATTAGTATTATTATTTACAAAAGTTTAGAAAGATTTAGCCAAGGTAAAAACTGCTCCTGTTTCTACAGCACGTTCTCCTGCATGTGACATACCATCAGTATCAATATTGGTTCCAATAGCTGCCAATTCAGCTGTTAAACCCGAAACAGATTTGAAACCATAAGTCACACCTGCTTTCCAATCTACATAATTATCATCGCCATTAAAGTCGTATTTATCTTTATCTACAGTTGTATAACCGACACTCGCAATACCACCAAAACCTGTCGAACCAAACGGCACTGTATATCCAACATTAAAATTCCAACTGTCACCATCTAAACCTGCATAATCATTGGTATAGTTCACATTGGTTAAAATATTATCACCTGAAATAATGGCATCTTTAAAGCCTAATTTTCCATAAAGCTCAACCCAGTTCAAATCACTATCACTTGGATAATTATAATAAAGCACACCAACATCTAATAAAGGTTTACCTGGAAGACTGCTCAAATTTGTAGCAAAACCTAATGATGGGTCAAGCTCTAAGCTTGGTGAATCCTCACCAAAATCTACATTTGAACCCCAAAGTCCAAAATACAATCCTGATGTGTGCGCCAATGTGAAACCAGCTTGAATTGCTGGATCATTTTGAGTTTGCGTAATCCCACGAAAACGATAGTCAGAAGTAATCGCCGCAGAGCCACTAAAGCTCAAACCCAAATTTGACAATGCTGTATTTTCTGTAGCCATTGCGACAGTTGTCATAGATGTTAAAATAGTTGCAGCGATCAGTTTAATTGAAAATTTCATTGGTATTACTCCCCATCAAATGGTGTATTTGTTTTGTTTAAGAACTCGAGAGGTATTTAGCAAATGCTATGCCAATTTTAATATTGATAATATTTTTTTAATAAAAAATTAATGAATTCATGCTTTTAAAATTTAAATTTTTTAATAAATTCAAATCATATTGCTGAAGTTATAGCCTTTTCAATTTAAAATTTTCAGTCTAGATATAACTTTATATACACATCATGCCTTTATTTATTCTTTTTAAGCGTAATTGCATATATACAAATGAATTATGCGTTAATTTTGTGCAAAATTGAATCAAGCGACATTCAGCTATTTTTAAATACTATCCTGATCTAATTTGATGCATTTTCGCTTAAATCCTTTATCGCGTTTTAAACACTTACAATACCTTACTGCATCTACTAGATTTTTACTCACCTTATCAAAAACATCATTTGAATGTTTTTTAAGCACAAAAAAGGTGCATATTAAATATGCACCTTTTTATGACAAAGCTAAATTATCTTAAAAAGCATAATTTAAACCGACAACTGTATTGTTATCAAAGTCATCACCTATACGATTTTCACCACCCATCACATAATCAACAGATATCTTTAAACCTGTTTTAGCAATTTCTTTACTAATTCCAAGGCGTGCTTCATTGAAAGCAAAGTCTTTTTTAGTTTCCATTAAAGCATCATCACGACTACTGTTATACACAGAAGTACCAATCGATGTATTCAACATAAACTCATATGGCAATGTATGACTATATGCCGCACTAAGGTACAAATCACCTGCATTGGCAAATGCCGCATCGGCAAGCATAACAGTCATACTCATAGTCAAATCTTTATAAGTAAGTGCACCTAAGACATCAAAACCTGTGGTCTTACGTTTCTCGTTATTGTCTGCATAAACAGTCCCACCATTGTGGTAAATATAGCTCGTTGCTTGTAAACGATAACTCAAGTCTTGATTAATTTCATGATCATAAGCGATATAAAGATCATTTTCGATGCCATGATCTTTGCTGTCATCAGTCATATCATAGTCAAGTGTAGACCCCCAATATCCCACACTAATGCCATTATTAAAGGCATATTCAAGTCCACCTTGTAGAGCAGGTTCATCATTTTCTACACCACCACGGTAAACATATTGTGAAACAACACCAATATTCCCTGATAAGTGCTGTGTCGCCTTTTCAGTCTCAGCAATCGCTGTTTGAGTTAAAAGTGAAGTAATACATAAAGCAGAAAGCGTGTGTTTGGAGAGATAAAAGCAAGACATATGGAAAGACTTGGAACAAAAAGATGAGCGATTCTACTTTTTTTTTAATTTTTAGTAAAAATAAATCACCTATTATTTTTATGACATTATTTCATCTATTTGAAACATTATTTCATTCTTTATAATGGGCTTATTTCATAAAAAAGTGATGCCTAAGTTAAGAAAAACAGAATAATATCTGAAAAACATGTAACTTTAGTAAAATAAAATGATAAACACTGTTATTTTTTTATGTTTTACTTATACAATTCAGTAAAAGAACCGTGTTCTATTTAAACAATATTGTAACCAATAATTTAATTGTGGGAATTTTCGATGCCAACCGCTCAGAAACTTACGTTAGCAGTACTCATTAATGCTACTCTTATTTCTTCAGTATACGCAAGTGAACAAAGTGAAGCTAAGGGCTTTTTAGAAGATGCTTCTGGTTCTGTTTTACTACGTACTGGCTTTATCGACCGTGATAAGAAAAATGGTGTAGAAGATACTCGCTCTACAGCTCAATCTGCAATTTTCAAATTAGAATCTGGCTATACTCAAGGTATTGTTGGCTTTGGTGTGGGTGCTGTAGGTGATGGTTCTTTCAAAATTGGTAAGAACAATCATGCTGGCAATCAAATGATTCCTCTACACAATGACGGTGCAAAAGATGCAAATGGTCATGTAGACGCATACGATCATTGGGCTCGTGGTGGCGCAAGTGTCAAAGCTCGTATTTCAAATACAGAAGTTCGTTACGGTACTCAAGTTTTAGATTTGCCTGTACTTGCGAGCAATACCGGTCGTATGGTTCCTGAATACTTTGAAGGTGTGCTTGCAACAAGCCGTGAAATTAAAGGTTTAGAATTAACTGCGGGTAAATTTACTAAAAACCAAATGTCCGATCAAATCAATACAGATTCTGATGTGAATGGCAATGGACTCGATAGTGCTATTGTTTGGGGTGCCAAATACAAATTTGATGACCAATTCAACGCATCTTATTATGGTTTAGATTCTAAAAATGCTTTAGAACGTCACTATGTTAATGCCAACTATAAATATCCATTGGCAAATAAAAGCTCTTTCACTGTAGATTTCAGTGGTTATCACACTGAATGGGATAAACAAGCTTTAACTTACTCATCCCCTCTTGGCGATAAAGATGTAGATGGTCGTAGCAATAATATTTGGGCACTTTCAGGTACTTATAACCAGGATGCACACACTGTAATGTTGGCTTACCAGCAAAATACAGGCAATACTGGTTATGACTATGGTCAAAATGCCGATGGCTTCCAAAGTATCTATCTACCAAATTCTTACTTATCTGATTTT
Source organism: Acinetobacter sp. TY2 (assembly GCF_046269225.1). Classification (NCBI taxonomy): domain Bacteria; kingdom Pseudomonadati; phylum Pseudomonadota; class Gammaproteobacteria; order Moraxellales; family Moraxellaceae; genus Acinetobacter; species Acinetobacter sp. TY2. The sequence continues at coordinate 140,394 of NZ_JBJZOR010000005.1, read as the reverse complement.
ATTGGTAATCATGAAAAGTCGGTTCAAGTACAGTACAACTTAGACCTAGGTAGTTATGGTGTTCCAGGGCTAAATTGGACGACTGCATATGTCTATGGCTGGGATATTAAAGTTGCAAATAATCCAGAAGAAGGTAAAGAACGCGAATTCTTTAACCAAGTAAAATATACCGTTCAATCTGGTTTTGCTAAAGATGCTAGCTTACGCTTACGTAACTCAATCTACCGCGCAAATAATGCTTATGACGGCGCATATATTGGTGATACCAATGAATGGCGTATCTTCTTAGATATTCCTGTGAAATTATTCTAATTCACACGATATTTAAGTCATAAAAAAACCTGCATCATCGGATGCAGGTTTTTTTATTCAATATTTGAATCATATAAATCAACAAAATTATTTGTTTGCTGCTTTATACGCTTCAATTGAATCTAATACTTCTTGCTTTGCAACATCAGCACCAGACCAACCACTTAATTTAACCCATTTGCCTGGCTCTAGATCTTTATAGTGAGCAAAGAAGTGTTCAACTTGTTTGATCAATAGTTCAGGAAGATCTGTATATTCTTGAACATTTTTATAAAGCGGTGTTAATTTGTCATGCGGAACTGCGATCAATTTCGCATCTACACCACCATCATCTTCCATGTTCAATTTACCAACAGGACGACAACGAATCACTGAACCTGGTTCAACTGGGTATGGTGTTACAACAAGTACGTCCAGTGGATCACCATCCAAAGACAATGTATTTGGTACATAACCATAGTTCGCTGGATAGAACATTGCAGTACCCATGAAGCGGTCTACAAACAATGCATCAGAATCTTTGTCAATTTCGTATTTAATTGGCGCTGCATTTGCAGGAATTTCAATGATTACGTAGATGTCATTCGGTGCATCTTTGCCCGCTGGGATATTGCTATAGCTCATAGAATTGCTCTTTAACTGAGGTGTTATTTAAAAATCTGGACGATTATAACGCTTTATGTCATTTGAAGAAATAAATTGAATACAGTCTGTATTTAGATTGTAAAATCAAATGATACGGATCACAGTAATCATCAAAATAATGGGACATGCCATCGACAAAAACCAAATGATCGAGCGTAATGTTGCTAGATTCAATAAATAGCAAATACCATAAATAATACGTAAGACAATATACGCGATACCAAGTTTCATAATGATGACTTGTGGCACCACCATATATTCAGCCATCAAAACAGCAGCAATAAATAAGGGTAAGCTTTCAAAAGAGTTTTGCTGTACTGCATTGGCACGTGCTGCTAAACCTGTCGTCTTGGCTAAAAAATCACGTGGATTTTGATTGTCACGGGGTTTAAAACCACCTGTAACTTTGGCAAGAATGGTAAAAACATAAGGCAATAAACAGGCAATTAAAATTAGATATATGATGCCATCTATCCCGGACATGGGTTTATTCTCGTAAAGTCTGAATACAAACCATCATAGCATGTCATTACTGCTATAATTTTGTCTAAGTTTAGAGATTTGCAAAATTGTGTAGTGAGGGCAACATCGTGCAACCAGATCAAAATGAACTGCTTGAGGTTTTAGATAAGCAACGTCAACAACAAACTGAAATTGATCGTATTTTAAAAGTTGTATTGCCCATTTTAGCATTCTTGTTGTGTGTAATTTGTGCCAACTACAATTGGCAATCTACGCTTGGCACACTGCTCGTATTAGTCGTAGCATTTTGGGCGGTTGGTATTAAGAGAATGAATTTATATCTTTGGCTTGCCATTATTGCGGTATATTGCCTCATTGATATCTATTTCAGCTATGGAACAATTCAGCCAACTGCATTGGGTCGTCAAATGGGAACCATGCTGACCTTTACAGGCATTGTCGGTTTGAGTCGCCCTTATATTGATGGTTGGTTTATTCGTTCCAAAAACAATCAGCTTAAATAATCAAGCATACTTCAATTTTACGATTTAAAACAATACTTTAACACATAAAAAAGCACCCTATAGGGTGCTTTTTATTTTTATGAAATTACTTACGTAAATCTTTACGTAGAATTTTACCTACGTTTGATTTTGGTAATTCATCCATAAATTCCACATAACGTGGGCGTTTATAACCTGTTAGATTTTCTTTTGCAAAAGCAAGAACTTCTTCTGTTGTTAATGATGGATCTTTTTTAACAACGAACAACTTTGGAATTTCACCCGATTTTTCATCAGGTACACCAATTGCTGCAACTTCCAACACTTTAGGATGAGTTGCAATCACCTCTTCAATTTCAGAAGGATAAACGTTAAAGCCTGAAACCAAAATCATGTCTTTTTTACGATCAACAATTTTGAAGTAACCACGTTCATTCATGATCCCGATATCACCAGTACGGAAATAACCATCTGCAGTCATCACTTTCTCAGTTTCATCTGGGCGGTTCCAATAACCTTTCATGACCTGAGGACCACGAATCGAGATTTCACCTTGCTCACCTTGTGGTAGATGGTTGCCATCATCATCCAAAATTGCCATATCTGTTAATGGAATTGGAACACCAATCGTGCCACTAAATTCTGTCGTTGCAGGTGGATTTGCTGATGCAACAGGAGAAGTTTCAGATAAACCATAACCTTCGATAATAATCGTACCTGTCACTTTTTTCCATTCAGCAGCAGTCGATGGCAATACAGCCATACCGCCACCCATCGCCATTTTCAAACGACTAAAATCAAGCTGACGGAATTCTTCGTTATGTACAAGTGCATTAAATAATGTATTTACAGCAGGGAAGAAACCTGGTTGATATTTACGTAATTCTTTAATCACCGCAGGTAAATCACGTGGATTCGGAATCAAGATATTCGCTTGACCTTTATACATGCCGTACAGTGCACAAACCATAAATGCAAAAATATGATACAGCGGTAAAGCACAGAAGATACGGTCATCTTTCGCACCATCACCTTGCCCAAATTTACTTTGGAAAATACCGTCACACTGCAACAGATTGGCAACCAAGTTGCGATGTGTCAGTTCCGCACCTTTAGACACACCTGTCGTACCACCTGTATATTGGAGTACAGCAGTATCACTCAATGTCATATTTGGACGTTTGTAGTTATCAGCACTAACTTTCGCAAGTGCTGCATTAAACTTGATATGCCCTGGAATATTCCAAGCAGGAATTTGTTTACGAACATTACGTAAAACAAAATTAACCAATGTACCTTTTAATGTGCCAAGCATATCGCCAACTGAAGCAACAACGACATGCTTCACTGGTGTTTTGCCATGGATCGCTTGATATACGGTAGCAAAGTTTTCAATAATCACTAAGGCTTCAGCACCAGAGTCATTTAACTGATGCTCAAGCTCACGTGTAGTGTACAGCGGGTTAACATTAACCAAAACCAAACCTGCACGGAAGACCGCCAATGCAACAATTGGATACTGCAATACGTTCGGCATCATCACAGCAACACGGCTGCCTTTTGCTAAACCAAGGCTCTGAAGATAGGCTGCAAATTTACGGCTTGCAACTTCAAGTTCACTGAATGACAACGCCTTATCCATAAAGATAAATGCGTCACGTGAGCCAAACTTTTGGAAATTACGCTCAAAAATATCAATAAGTGAGGTATTTTCCGGCGGCAATTCTACTGTCTCTGGAATCCCAGTTTTTTGGTATTCAGTGAACCATATCTTTTCCATAATGCCCTATTCTCCAATCTCTAATCCTTGGTTTTAAAATGTTTTTCTCAATATTAAGCATGCTTTTTAACTTTCTTTTGCTCAATATTGCATCCATCTGCTCGAATACTCACATATATAACGTATTTCAAGCTATGGATGCCACTATTATCTTTGAATGAGCAGTTTATTTGCTTTCTGATATCCTCGTGGTAAGAGCAAACCTTTACTTGCTCTTTTTCCGATATATTTTTGTAAATCATCACCTTTCAGTTTTAATTGCTGTTGTCCCGCAACCACATGAATCATTTCATTTAAATTCAATACCGCTACAGATAAGACTTGGTCACTCGCTTCAAGTTGTATCAACTTATTCCCTTTTCCTTTATTTAAAACAGGTAAGTCAGCAAGATCAACCAACAGCAAACGCCCTGCTGTACTTAAAATCGCAAGATGTGTTCCACCCTTAATAACCTCTAAGGGGAATGCTTTCGCATCATCTGCAACTGTAAGAAAAGATTTACCTGCTTTAGCATTAGTATCTAACTGTTTTGCTTGTGTTTTAAATCCATAACCATTAGAACTTAATGCAACGATTTCACTATCATCTTCTTCAACTAAGGTTTGAATAAAACCCACACCATTTGCAGGTGAAAGTTTTGAACTCAGCGGTTCACCTAAACCTCGTGCAGATGGCAAACTGCTAATTGAAAGCGCATAACTACGTCCTGTTTCATCCAACACGTAAACTTTCTGATTGGACTTCCCTTGAGCAGAACTCAAATACTGATCGCCTGCACGGAAATTCAATTTTCCAACATCAATATCATGACCTTTAGCACAACGGATCCAACCAGCTTCTGAAAGTATCACTGTCACGGCTTCCGCAGGCATTAAATCTTGTTCACTCATTGCAGATGCTTCTGCACGTTGCACAATTGGAGAGCGGCGATCATCACCAAATTTTTTCGCATCATCTTTAAGTTCATCAATAATCAATGCTTTTAAAGATTCAGGATTTGCCAACTGCTCCCTAATAATCGCTGCGCGAGCTTCAAGTTCTTCTTGTTCACGGCGCATTTCCATTTCTTCAAGTTTTGCCAAATGACGCAACTTCAATTCTAAAATGGCTTCCGCTTGAATTTCATCAATATTAAAACGTGACATCAACTCAGGTTTTGGCTGATCTTCTTCACGAATAATACGAATCACTTCATCAATATTTAAAAAGGCAATAATTAAACCACCCAAAATATGCAGGCGTTTTTCAATTTTATTCAAATGATATTGCAAACGACGTGTGACCGTAGTCTTACGGATTTCAATCCATTCCAATAAAATTCGGCGGATCGATTTTACTTGTGGACGACCATCAGCACCAATCATGTTCATATTGACACGATAGCTTGATTCTAAATCTGTCGTTGCAAATAAGTGGCTCATCACTGACTCTGCATCAATACGATTAGAGCGTAAAACAATAACCAAACGTGTTGGATTTTGATGATCTGATTCATCACGTAAGTCACTTACTAATGGTAACTTTTTGGCTTGCATCTGATCGGCAATTTGTGTGATGACTTTTGAACCTGACACTTGATATGGCAGTTCACTAATAATAATTTCGTTTTTTTCGATAGTATAAATGGCACGTGTGCGATAACTACCTCGCCCTGTAATCTGAATTTTAAGCAATTCAGCAGGTGGTGTAATAATTTCTGCACGGGTTGGTAAATCAGGTGCAGGGATATATTCTGCGACTTGTTCATCGGTCAAATGTGGCTTACGAATCAGCGCAATTGTTCCTTTGACCACCTCACGTAAATTATGCGGAGGAATATCGGTTGCCATTCCCACCGCAATACCCGTTGTACCATTGAGTAGGATATTCGGTACACGTGCAGGCAAGTTGACAGGTTCTTTCATTGAACCATCAAAATTGTCCTGCCAATCTACTGTGCCTTGTCCAAGTTCAGTCAGTAATAAATCGCTATATGCTGACAATTTTGCTTCGGTATAACGCATTGCTGCAAATGATTTTGGATCGTCAGGAGAACCCCAGTTGCCTTGTCCTTCAATAAATGGATAACGATAACTAAACGGCTGTGCCATCAGTACCATAGCTTCATAACATGCAGAATCACCATGTGGATGGTATTTACCCAATACATCACCAACAGTACGTGCAGATTTTTTTGGCTTACCACTTGGTTTAAGTCCAAGCTCACTCATTGCAAAAACAATACGGCGCTGAACAGGTTTCAGACCATCACTGATATGTGGCAATGCACGGTCCATAATCACGTACATGGCATAATTGAGATAAGCTTGTTCGGTAAATTCTGCTACGGAGCGATTTTCTGTCGCTTGATGCGTAAGGATTGTCATAACAACCTTTAATCCTAAATAAATGCGTTCTAAATGTGTTTATGTATCTATGTTCTTATGCTAAATCGCAGGGTCTAATGAAACAAGGGGAAGTCTGTTCCATAACGACAATTTATGACACTCTATGTCCCTACTGAGGTAAAATTATCCACTTTCAGTCAAATGATCAAGCCTTATAAACTGATTTATTAGATTCTCTTGTAATAGATGTATTCTTTATAAATTCAAGCTAAGCCAAAACATTCAAAAAAATGGACATGAATACACCCTTTAAGTCCAGACAAGCTACAGATCAGTAAAATAAACCTACACGTAAACACATCAATCGCCGAGAATTCAAACACTTCTAAGGGTTCATTTTTTGTAAAAATCAGGCAAAATATTACAAATTTTTTAACGGACACAAAAGTGGCTGAAGAAGCAACCAAACTCAGTGAAGTGGCACAAGACACTTCACAGCTCATCCATTCTGCAGGTGAAAAAACTGCGCAATCGGTGATTGAACATACTGCAAAATATAATGATGCTTACTCGACCATTGATAAATTTGTTGACGGCTTTTGGGAACGTGTACCGTATCTGTGCATCGGTTTAACCGTTATTATTATTTTTTGGTTACTGTCAAAACTGTTCAAATTTTTTGTCCGTAAAACGTTAGAAAATAAATCATATACGCGTCAAAACTTAGTTCTAGTGCTCAACCGTGTCGGTAGTACTGCAATCATGTTCTTTGGCTTCCTCATTGCGATGGTTATTGCTATTCCTGGCTTTACCCCTGCTCAGCTCATGAGTGCACTGGGGATTGGTTCGGTTGCAATCGGTTTTGCATTTAAAGATATTTTTCAAAATTTACTGTCTGGTATTCTTATTTTATTGAGTGAACCATTCAAAATTGGTGATGATATTATTGTGTCTGGCATGGAAGGTACGGTCGAAGATATTCAAATTCGTGCGACATTTCTACGTTCTCCAGATGGTCGTCGTATTGTTATTCCAAATGCTACTGTCTATACAAGCCCTGTTACAGTTAATACAGCTTATCAGCGTCGCCGTTGTGAGTTTATTGTGGGTATTGGTTATGAAGATGATGTACAAACTGCTAAAGATCTTATTTTGCAACAGCTTGATCGTGATCAAAAAATCTTGAGCCAACCAGGTTTTACCGTGAATGTTACTGCGCTTGCAGACTTCTCAGTAAACTTAACCGTTCGTTGGTGGGTCAATACCACTGAAACCACAACATCTGCATCAATCAGTGAAATTCAAGAACACATTTTAAAAGCTTTTGCTGAAAACAATATTTCAATTCCTTATCCTGTACAGGAAGTGAAAGTTTATCGTGGTGATCCATCTGTGGATGATACTGAGTCAGGTCGTGCTAAACAGTCGAGCTAAATAAACGACCAAGTACATAAGAAATTGCAGTTTCAGTGCGCAAAATACGGTTGCCTAGGCTTACAGCTTGGCAACCATTTTTTATGAGTAAATCAACCTCATACGGAATAAAGCCACCTTCAGGACCAATCAATACAATACACGGATGCTCAATTGCAGAGGGCATTTTTTGTGTCGTATATGGATGTGCCACATAGGCAGGACAATGTTCATTTATTAATGTTGGTAGTACATCTTCAGTAAAAGGTTTAAAGCGTTTATAAATTTCAACTTGCGGTGCAATCGTATCACCCGCCTGTTCTAAACCAAGCATTATATAGTGTTCAATTTGCTGTAAAAATGGTGTTTGCCAATAGCTTTTATCGACCCGATAACTATGGATCAGAATGAGTTTTTCTACACCCATCGTCACTGCATCCATCATTAAACGGCGCAACACTTTCGGGCGAGGCATCGCAACGACCAAAGTCACAGGCAGTTTTTCAGGCATACTTTCTTCTTGTAAGAGTTTTACCCGAATACTATGTTCGGTTATTTCGACGATTTCTGTGAGATAGCGCTTCCCCTCACGAATGCCGACCTTCAAAGTATCTCCAACTTGGACATTGACATGGGTTTTTAAATGTTCAAGTTGGCGACTTGCTGTGATATTCCAAAGGTCAGATTCGGTTTGACGAGGGTCTAAAAGGACGATGTTCATAATTTTGATAAGAACCGATCAATCACTGCAATATGCTTCTGCAAAGAACCCTTATTCTGATTTAACACTTCAATCGCATGCTGGCTCAATTGCGTTGCAAAATCCTGATCCTCTACACAACGCACCAATAACTGCACAACATCATGTTCAGACTGACCAATGGCAACAGCATTCGCCTGTAAAAACTCATCAACAATCGCTTGAAAATTAAAATAATTCGGACCAATCACCGTCGGTACATTCAAAACCATCGGCTCCAAAATATTATGACCGCCACCCGGTTCATTGAGTGAACCACCAACAAAACTGGCTTGACTGAGTGCATACCACAACCACATTTCGCCCATACTATCTGCTAAATATACTTGTGTATCTAATTGAATAGACTGATTTAAGCTACGGCGTTGCGTATTTAAATTTAAACTTTGTGCAACCTTAAAAACCTCATCAAAACGTTCAGGATGACGAGGAACAACTATGACTAAGCAATCAGAATGCTGTTCTAAATAAGGTTTCAGCCCATTGAGTAATTTTTCTTCTTCAGGTGCATGTGTACTTGCAAGGGTAATGATTTTACGTCTTGCTAAATTCCAATCGTGTTTTAACTGCTGTGCTTTTTCAATAAAAACTTCAGGTGTGGAAATATCAAATTTAATACTGCCCACAACTTCACTTTTTGAAGCCTCTAAACCCAATTCGATAAAGCGTTGCTGTGTCGCTACATCTTGTGCAAGTAACACATCAAAATTTTGCAACATGGGACGAGTTAAACTCGGCACTTTGCTATAGCCTTGTGCTGATTTTGCAGATAAGCGCGCATTGACCAAAATACAAGGCACTCCAAACTTATCAGCTTGATCAATCAGATTTGGCCACAACTCAGTTTCTACGAGAATAAGTAATTTGGGTTGATATTTTTGATAAAAATCGGCAATTAAAGACTTCTGATCGGCAGGTAAATACACGGCTTGAAACAAAGCCTCATAAGGAGCTTTTAAAAATAGTGCTTTAGAACGAGCCTGACCTGTTTTAGTCGTATTAGTCACTAAAATGGGCTGACCCAATTTTAAATAATGTTCAATTAAAGGCTGTGCAGCATTGGTTTCCCCCACCGAAACACAGTGAAACCAAATTGCTTGCTTATTTTTGGCACTCTGAAATGGACCAAAACGCTCAAGACATTCCTGTTGATATGCCTCTACATTTTGTGCACGCTGTTTTATTTTCCACTTATATAGTGGTTTTACCATCGCCAAAGCAGCGTTATACCAAAAAGGAGTAGCCAAATAATAATCTCAAACTAATCAAAACTGCACGAATATAGCAGAGCCTCATCGGCTTGTTAACCAATGAAGCTTAAGGAAATGTGTTTATTTTTAAGCGTTCGGTTCTAATGCTTCAAGTTCTGCCAAAGTTGGATAATCCACATAGCCTTCAGCAACATCCGTCCCGATCATATTGTCGAAAATTAATTCATTCAGTGGCGCATCTTCAACTAAACGCTCATACAAATCAGGATTAGAAATATAGTCTTTACCAAATGACACCGCTTCTGCCTTGCCCGAAGCCAATAAATCAATCGCATCTTCACGACTTAACTTCATATTGGCAATGTATGGCACACCATTCGATCGCTGTTTCAAATAACCACTAATACTGCCTTCGTCCAAATACTCACGAGTAAAGAAGAATGCAATTTTGCGCTTACCCAATTCTTCGAGTGCATAACCAAATGTTTCACGTGGATTCTCATCACCCATGTCATGCTCATCACCACGCGGCGCAAGATGCACGCCCACACGACCTGCGCCCCACACTTCAATCAAAGCATCAACGACTTCTAACAAGAAACGTGCACGATTTTCAACTGAACCACCATAGAGATCGGTACGTTGATTGGTTGAACTTTGTAGGAATTGGTCAATCAGATAACCATTGGCTGCGTGTAATTCAACACCATCAAAACCTGCTTGTTTGGCTTTGATTGCAGATTGTTTGTATTGTTCAACAATGGCTTGGATTTCTGAAATTTCCAATGGACGTGGCATAACATATTCACGTTTTGGACGCAATAAGCTGACATATCCCGCTTGTTGGACTGTACTTGCAGATACAGGTGTTTCACCATTTAAAAGATCAGGATGCGAAACACGACCGACATGCCAGAGTTGAGCAACGATTAAACCTTCTTTGTCATGTACCGCATTGGTAACCAACTTCCAACCTTCAACTTGTGCATCAGTGAAAAGCCCGGGAGTATTTAAATAACCATTAGCTTCTTCAGAAATCACCGTTGCTTCAGAAATGATTAAGCCTGCGCTTGCACGCTGGGCATAATACTCAGCCATCATTACAGTTGGAACACGTTCAGCTGTTGCACGACTACGTGTTAGAGGAGCCATGACCACTCGGTTTTTGAGTTTCAATTCGCCAAGGGTTAAAGGTGAGTTTAATTGAGCCATATTCGCCTCGTTACTCACTTTCCAATTTAAATTAGGAATTAAAGTGAGTTTTGTAGATAATCGATATATTGCTGAATCAAAGCTTCGTTTCGGGAAAAATACGACCACTGACCGTATTTTTCGGCTTGGATTAAATCTGCTTGCTGTAAAACAGACAAATGATTTGACATGGTCGATTGAGAGACATTACCGAGCTTTTCGATATTCCCTGCACACACACCACGATTAAAGCCACCACATTGCTCCTCAGACAAAAACTGCTCAGGGTTCTTCAACCATTCAAGAATTTGCCGACGAGTCGGATTTGCCAGCGCTTTAAAAATTAAATCTATATCCATCATATAAGGCACGTTTAATTGAGAGCTAAATATGAAACTGCAAAGCCTTGATCAACATCTTTACAAACACTATATCGTATTTTTTCGATTTTAATATCGAATATTTTAGATGTATTTGCAAAAAAATCTTAAGACTTTGCTTTTAAATTAAATTTATTTGAAAACTTATAAGCCTTGTTTCAAGCTTGCTTCAATAAATTTATCCAAATCACCATCCAACACCGCACCAGTATTTGAACTTTCAACACCAGTACGTAAGTCTTTAATACGTGAGTCATCTAAAACGTATGAACGAATTTGACTTCCCCAACCAATATCAGACTTGGTATCTTCAAGTGCCTTCGCAGCATCATTACGAATTTGCATTTCACGTTCGTACAGCTTTGCACGTAACTGTTTCCAAGCATGGTCACGGTTAGCGTGTTGTGAACGTTGGTTCTGACAAGCCACCACAATACCTGTTGGCGCATGCGTTAAACGTACAGCAGAATCGGTTTTGTTAATGTGCTGACCACCCGCACCCGATGCACGGTAAGTATCGGTACGAACATCCGCAGGGTTAATATCAATTTCGATATTATCATCAACTTCAGGTGAAACGAATACCGCTGAGAATGATGTATGACGGCGGTTTCCTGAGTCAAATGGCGATTTTCGTACCAAACGATGTACGCCAGATTCTGTACGTAACCAACCATAGGCATACTCACCATCTACACGAATAGTTGCCGATTTAAGTCCCGCAACATCGCCATCCGACTCTTCCATCACTTCAGCTTTAAAGCCATGACGTTCAATCCAACGTAAATACATACGAAGTAGCATAGATGCCCAATCTTGCGCCTCTGTACCACCTGAACCCGCTTGAATTTCCACATAACATGGGTTCGGATCCATTGGATTACTAAACATACGACGGAATTCAAGTTTCGCCAATTCAGCTTCACTTGCATCAAGTTCAGCCTGAACATCAGCCAATAAGCTTTCATCATCTGCTTCAACAGCAAGGTCAAGCAATGCTTGTGCATCTTCAAGTTGTGTAGACAAACCTTCTAAAACGTTTAACACGTTTTCAAGTTCGCCTTTTTCTTTTGCCATAGCTTGTGCACGACTTTGGTCATTCCAAATGCTCGGGTCTTCTAACTCACGGAGAACCTCTTCTAAACGCTCTTTCTTTAGATCGTAGTCAAAGATACCCCCGTAGTGTTTGACCACGGTCATTTAAGTCTTTTAGCTGTACTAGATAAGGATTAATTTCCACGAGTTTTCATCTCACATTTGACATCTTTTCATTTGCAGGCATTCTATCACAGAGTAGCTAAAGTTCAGAATCGTCATTTTTTAGTGTTTTATTGAATCAACATGTCTTTGTAAGATCAATTTATTTGCTCTCTATCAAGACTAAAATGATGGTTTTTAGTAAAAATTATTCCCTAGATACAATGAACTAAAATCACTATTTTATTACAAATTGTGTTTAAATTTGCATCATACAAAATCTTCTTCACAGTATCCACACAGTTTTAATAAAACAAAACATTATTTTTTATCTATATATTTCAATATTATATTTAATTAATTTACATAACTTTACTAATGTTTCAATTTTATTACCTGAGTTCTATTGACGGTATTTTTATTTCACCTAGACTAAATATGTAACAAAAAATGTATATCGAAATGGATCATTTTCAGAGGGCAATAACCATGAAAAAATTAGCAATCGCTTCAGCAGTCTTATCCGCTTTGGTCATGACTGGTACAGCAGCACATGCTTACCAAGCAGAAGTCGGTGGTTCATATACATACAATGACCCAGATGATTTTGACGCAACACATCAGTTCGGTGTAGATGGCACATATTATTTCAACCCAGTTCAAACACGTAATTCGCCACTCAATGAAGCAGCGTTCCTTGACCGTGCAAGTAATGTAAAAGCGAATGTCGATTATGCCAATAATGACGGCGTAAAAAATAGCCAATACGGTGCAGGTCTTGAATACTATGTTCCAAATTCTGATTTCTATGTGAGTGGTCGTGTAGGTCGTAATGAACAAGAAGTTAAAGATACACCTATAGATAACAAAGTAACCACTTATGGTGCTGAAGTTGGTTATCTACCAGCACCAGGTTTATTACTTGCGTTAGGTGTAACAGGCTATGACGTAAAAGATGGTGATGATGGTGCAGACCCAACAGTACGTGCTAAATACGTGACTAAAGTAGGTCAATATGACGCTAACTTTGAAGCATTTGGTGCATTTGGTGATCTTGATGAATACCGTGTTCGTGGTGATTTATACCTAGATAAAACTTTAAGTGTCGGTGCAGATTATTACAACAACGATTTATATGATCATGATGAGTTTGGTATTTCTGCTAAGAAATTCTTTAACCAAAATGTAAGCCTTGAAGGTCGTGTTGGTTTCGGTGATGACTACAACACTTATGGCGTCCGTGCAGGATACCGTTTCTAAGTTAAGGCATTACACAACTTAAAGGTTCCAACCATTTAAATAGAAATTAAAAAAACCGCTATTCATAGCGGTTTTTTTATTGTGAAATACGGTTAATTTTCAACATGTAACATGCGTAATTGCAAATTTACTCGTCCATTAAATTCATTCTTATCGAGTTCATATACCACTCGGACTTTATTTTTTGTGGCATCAAATTGGAATTTATCTCGGGCATTAAATGCAATTGCATCAACAAATTGACCGTTGTTCAAACCCAATTTTAACTTTAAATGAACCTCTTTAAGCCAACGATGCTCCAATAGTTCAAATTCGCCCTCAAATACTGGTGATGGAAATTTTTGCCCCCATGGCCCTAATTGCTCAATTAAATCAACTGTCTGTAATTGAATATCTTGTTCATGCAAAACTCCATCTGTCCATAATACTGCATCAAACAAGGCTTCATCGGACTGTGAAATTAAATCAGTAAATACTTGTTTAAACCGTTCAAAATTTTGCTTTTCAATAGTTAAACCTGCCGCTGCCGCATGTCCACCAAAAAAACTTACCATATGCGGATACTGTTCTGCCACTTGCTCAATGGCATCTCGAATATGAATACCTTCAATTGAACGTGCTGAACCTTTAATATGAATACCATCCTTATCGGCAGCAAAAACAATACTCGGACGATGGAACTGCTCTTTCAAACGCCCTGCGACAATCCCAATTACGCCTTGATGCCACTGTTCATCAAACATCACCAACGCTGCAGGTAAATTATCTTCATCCAAGTGTAAGGACTGCATTTCAGCAAGCGCTTCTTGTTTCATTTGTGATTCAACTTGACGGCGTTCAAGGTTTAAATCATTAAGCTGACGAGCGAAGGTATAAGCTGTTTGCATATCGTTGGCAAGTAAACATTCAATGCCGATGTCCATGGTTTCCATACGCCCTGCCGCATTGATGCGTGGTCCTAAAACAAAACCTAAATCAGAGGCTTTTAAACTCATCGGGTCACGACCTGCAATATCAAGCAGTGCGCTAATACCTGCACGACATTGATTTTGCTGAATGCGTTTTACGCCTGCATCAACCAAAATTCGATTGTTATAATCGAGACTTGCGACATCAGCATAAGTTCCTAACGCCACCAAGTCTAAATATTGTGCCATTTTCGCACTCGACTTGCCTGCTTGAGTACGTTGACTGCTCAAATTTGCAAGTAAATAAAAGGCAACACCAACACCTGCTAATGCCTTGCTTGGGAAATCACAACCGAGCTGATTTGGATTAACTACCGCTTCTGCATCAGGTATTTCCTTGGTTGTTAAATGGTGATCGGTAATAATCACTTTCACACCATACGACTGCGCCTGCTTCACACCTGCATGACTTGAAATACCGTTATCCACCGTAATCAAAAGATCAGGTTGAAAACGTTCAAATGCTAAATCTGCAATTTTTGGAGTCAAGCCATAACCGTATTTGAAACGGTCAGGCACTAAATATTCAACATTTGCACCCATTTCACGGAGTGCCAAAATCATCAGTGCAGTACTCGTAGCACCATCGGCATCATAATCGCCCACAATCACAATTTTGAGCTGTTGATCTATCGCATCATTCACGAGGTCAATAGCCCGCTGTAAACCTTTCATGGTCGGTGCAAGCAAATATTTGAGTTTTAAATCAAGTTCTTTTTCTGACTGTACACCACGTCGTGCCAAAATTTCAGCCATAAAATCTGAAACATTGGAAAATTGTTTCGGATCACTCAAATAAGGTCTTTGCTGAATTTGCATATGAGATATAGCAACAGTGAAAAAGAAGATTAAAAAGTATATCGCCTTCCGAGGCAGGACACCAACACCTCCTTTTAAAGAAAAATAAAGGCGATGAATTCAATATAAATTCATCGCCTTATTCATTTTCCAATCAAAATTTATGGCATCAAACGTTGTATCTGCCATACATTTTCAGTTTTTTCATACACCAAACGATCATGTAAACGGTTCGGACGGCCTTGCCAAAATTCATAATAATCAGCTTTTAGGCGATACCCTCCCCAAAACTCAGGTTTGGTCAATGTCGCTTGTTGCTCTACACGATCATGCAACGCTTGAAAACGCTGTTGTAATAACATACGACTTTCAATCACACCACTTTGCGGTGTACTGATATGCGCTGCAATTTGGCTATCACGGGGGCGTTTGTGATAATAATCGGTTGATTCTCCAACTGAAATTTTCAATACCTTCCCTGCAACACGTATCTGACGTTCAAGTTCAGGCCAATAAAATAACAATTCAGCATAAGGATTAGCCGCTAAATCCAATCCTTTTTGACTGTCATAATTGGTATAAAAATCATAACCTGCTTCAGTCGCGCCACGCAGTAGTACAGTGCGAACATGTGGTCGCCCCTGAGCATTTGCAGTCGCAAGTGACATGGCATAAGGTTCGTGAAGTTTAGCTTCCAAAGCTGTATTAAACCAACCTAAAAACTGCTCATGCGGATCAGCATTGACATACTGTTCATGCAACTCACCTTTTTGGTAGCTTAAACGTAATTCACTTAAATCCTTAATTACATCACTCATGCTTTAACCTTTAATATCGAAATTTTTATATTCAAAAACTAAGCTAAACTTTGATCAAGAACTAAACTGCATTTTGACGTACAGCATCAGCCAAATGATTTGCAAGATCAGTTACTTCTTGAAGATTATCACCTTCAACCATGACACGAATCACGGGTTCAGTCCCAGATTTACGAATCAAAAGACGACCACGTCCTTTCAACTGCACTTCTGCTTTGTCAAACTCCGCAACCAATGCAGGTACAGAGAATGGGTCAAACATATTTTCTAAGCGTACATTCACTAAGACATTAGGTAAGATTTCAAAATCAGCAACCAATTCATCAAGTGATTTATTTTGTTCAACTAAAACAGTCAATACCTGTAATGCAGCAATAATTGCATCACCTGTTGTACTCTTGTCTAAAGTCAAAATATGACCTGATGGCTCGCCACCAATAGACCAATTATTCGCTTCAAGATTTTGTAAAACATAACGATCGCCAACATTTGCACGAACAAATGGCACTTCGGCTTTTTCAAGCGCAAGTTCAAGTGCCATATTACTCATCACTGTGCCGACAATGCCTGCTGGTTTATTGGTAGCTTGAGTCGCTAAAATATAAAGAATATGGTCACCATCGACCAACTTACCATAACGATCAACCAAAACTACACGATCTGCATCACCATCGAAGGCAATACCCAAGTCAGCTTGCTGTTCTACAACCGCTTTTTGTAAACCTTCAGGATGTGTTGAGCCACAATTTTCATTGATATTCAGGCCATCGGGTGTGTTATTCATGGCAATAACTTTTGCACCTAACTCACGAAATACGGCAGGTCCGACGTTATATGCGGCACCATTGGCACAATCCACTACAATTTTTAAATGGCGCAAATTGAAATGGTATGGAAATGTCGATTTACAGAATTCAATATAACGGCCATTGGCATCTTTCACACGCACACTTTTACCCAAGTTTGCGTTGTCATCAATCACGATATCTTTTTCAAGTTCTTTATTGATGGCATCTTGAATCGAATCAGGCAATTTTTTACCTTCATCTGAGAAAAATTTAATCCCATTATCAAAATATGGATTATGTGATGCAGAAATCACAATGCCTAAATTTGCATGTAAAGCACGTGTTAAATGCGCAATTGCAGGTGTTGGTAGTGGTCCCAACAAATGCACGTACACACCTGCGGCATTCAAACCTGCCTGTAAGGCAGCTTCAAGAATATAACCTGATAAACGTGTATCTTTGCCCAATACAACAATCGGTTTTGACTTCGGACTTAATTGTTTTAAGACTTTACCCGCTGCGAAACCTAATTTTAATGCAAACTCTGGGGTAATCGGTAGCTGACCAAATTTTCCACGAATCCCATCTGTTCCAAAATAACTCATCTGTACCCCAACTTATTATGTGTTGTTTAGCTGCCTGTTTAATTTCCTCACTTTACACCAAAATAAAAAAGCCGTCATAACATGACGGCTTTTTTCAATCAAAACGATACGAAAGATTAACCTACACGATAGTTTGGTGCTTCTTTAGTAATCGTTACATCATGTACGTGAGATTCAGACATCCCTGCTGATGTGATTTTCACAAACTTAGCATTTTGACGAAGGTCTTCAATAATCGCAGAGCCTGTATAACCCATAGATGAACGTAAACCACCCATCATTTGATGAACGATGTTACCCATTGGACCTTTATAAGGCACACGACCTTCAATACCTTCAGGAACCAATTTCTCAGCACCTGCTTTAGAGTCTTGGAAATAACGGTCAGCAGAACCTGTTGCACCCGCCATTGCGCCCAATGAACCCATACCACGGTATGCTTTGTAGTAACGACCTTGGAAAAATTCAACTTCGCCTGGAGCTTCTTCAGTACCCGCCATGAGTGAACCCACCATGATGGTACTTGCACCTGCACCAATTGCTTTCGCCATATCACCAGAGAAGCGAATACCGCCATCTGCAATCAATGGAATTTGATCTTTCAATGCATTTGCAACAGCATCAATTGCAGAGATTTGTGGCATACCAATACCAGCCACAATACGTGTCGTACAGATTGAACCTGGGCCAATTCCGACTTTAACAGCATCTGCACCAGCATCAAGTAATGCCAATGCAGCATCACCCGTTGCGATGTTCCCACCAATGACTTGTACTTGTGGATAGTTAGCTTTAACCCAACGTACACGCTCAATCACACCAGCAGAATGACCATGCGCTGTATCAACAACAATCGCATCGACACCAGCATCAACAAGCGCTTCAACACGACTAGGTGTTTCAGCACCTGTACCGACTGCTGCACCTACACGTAAGCGACCTAAATCATCTTTACAGCTGTTTGGATAAAGCTCAGCTTTATTAAAGTCAGTAACAGTAATTAAGCCTTTTAATTCGTTGTTTTCACCCACCACCAATACTTTTTCAATACGGTGCTGTTGCAATAATGCTTGGATATGTTCTTTTGAAGCATTTTCACGTACAGTGACCAAACGGTCTTGACCTGTCATGATGTTGCTTACTGGCTGTTCAAGATTGGTTTCAAAACGTGTATCACGTCCTGTCACAATACCAACTACTTTGCCATCTTTAACAACAGGTACACCACTGATGTTGTTCGATTGAGTAATCGAAATCAACTCGCGTACCGTTGTTTCAGGCGTCACAGTAATTGGATCTTTCACCATTCCTGCTTCGAATTTTTTCACACGGCGAACTTCTGCTGCCTGAGCAGAAATATCCATGTTTTTATGAAGAATACCAATACCGCCGTTTTGCGCCATCGCAATTGCCATACGTGACTCTGTCACAGTATCCATTGCTGCTGAAACTAAAGGGATATTCAAATTGATGCCACGAGTCAGGCGTGTCTTTAGGGAGACATCTTTTGGGAGGACAGTAGAATAGGCAGGGAGTAATAAGACATCATCAAAGGTTAGGGCTTCTTGAACGATGGTCAACATAACAGTCTCGCTGGTAATTTCCGTGAGCTATTATATACAAATTTCAGTTTAAATTTCATTTTTTATTAGTCCGATTTAAAGTCTTTGTTGAGTATTTATAAATTCAATGTAATTTCAACTAGCTATTGCTATCATCCGAAGTCAAATATTCAACTCAACATCAGACCTGTATACATTTTTATCTGAACAATCGACTTTAAATCTAACTTAAATTATCTAATCTTTATTCTCAGACCATTCAATACAGTTTAAACCACTTGGTCATAGTCTTCGTCATTACTTGGATATGCAGGTTCAATCTCAATCAATGGAATTAATCCATATCCTGCCCGTGCTTTATGACACTGCTCATCGCCCGCTTGTACGTCCTTACATGAAGAACTGCGTTGTGCGTACATGGTACAACTAACCTGCTGACCAATTTCACCTGACAACATAATACAACGTGGATTTTTTTGATTGGTTCCTTTCATACACGAATATACAGGCGTTATTGCTTCAACAGCCTCTTCTGGCATACCTTCCCCTTCTGCCCAATAAAATGAAACTCTGAAGAAGGCGCAACACGCCCCGCAAGTTAAACACGCATCCTGTGCAATCATTTGTGACAACATTTTTTTAAAATTCTCGTAGTCAAAAAAACCTCCTTCATCAAATACAATGAAAGAGGTTTAAAGTGGATTTTGGCAACGTAAATCGTAAAAAAAAATGCGTATAAACTCAATATTTTTTTTTGAACGTAGATGTTTATTTTATTGCGGACAAGTAAAAACTGTTTGATCCATCAAATCGACACCACATTGTAAATTTTCAATCCAATCTAAAAACTCAGTTATCTGTGCTTTACCTACAAATGGTGTGCCGTGCTGCGGTACGATCATTTCAATATCCATACCACGTACCATATTGACCCAAAGACGGATCACACGATTGGTACACATATAACGCTGATGAAAACCCTTCATTTTAGGAATATGCGTAACGAAATCCGTAATTGGCGTCGAAGCATCCGCCACCATTGAAGCACCCATATCGCCTGAAAATAAAATTTTCGAAATTGGATCATAAAATTGAAAATTACCAACCGAATGCAAAAAATGCGCAGGCACAGCAATAATACGTGTTTTGCCTAAATAAATAGAATCACCTTGGTCTGGTAGTTCAATCAAACGCTCCAACCAACCACCTTTCATTCGATCACTCATAAATGCTGAGTTCAAATGCGGTAAAAAACGTGCCCACAATTTCGATGCTACGACTTTGGCATCGGTATATACCAACCAACGTGGCATAGAAGTAATAATATCGGGGTCTTGATGCGATGCAATCACATAATCTAAATTTGCCAAACGAGTGTATTTATTGAGTTCCATCGTCAACGGCACATAAGTCAAATCACCACCTGGATCGATCACTGCTGCACGGTCATTATTGACAATTAAAAATTGATTTGCTTGAACACCTTCGCCTTTCACAAGACTGGTAAAACTAATGCACTTATGCACTCCATTATCAAACAATACCTGCGATGTAGTACGATCCAATGACATTAAAGAAACCCCGAAATATTTTAAAAATTAAAAATTTATTTATTCCATACAACATATAAGGATTTCTTTAAAGTTACAACAAATATACAATAATATTTTGATAATAATTACATGAATACTCAAAAACAAATCCCGCCAATTGACGGGATTAGTAACAAGGCGAATGAATTTAAAAATAATAATGTTGCACTAAAACACTTACACCAATCACTAAGAAAATGGCTGCACCTATTTTATGAATCAGTGAAATTGGTAGACGGCTTGCAAACTTGTCACCAACAAAGACCGCAGGCACGTTTGCAATCAGCATACCCAAGGTTGTACCTATGGTAACGAGAATAATGCTGTCATATTTAGCAGCCAATGCAACGGTGGCTATTTGAGTTTTATCACCAATTTCTGCGAGAAAAAATAAAATGAATGTAGCACCAAAAACACCGAATTTTTGCCATTTATTAATACTGTCGGTTTCATCATCTAACTCATCGGGAATGAGCATCCAACCTGCCATAGCAATAAAACCAACAGCAAGTACCCATACTAAAATATCAGGGTTGAATAATTGCGTAATCCACTGACCAAGAACAGCAGAAAGACCATGATTAATTAAAGTTGCGATTAGAATGGCAGCAATAATCGGAACAGGTTTACGAAAACGTGCAGCAAGGAGTAAAGCGAGAAGCTGTGTTTTATCACCCATTTCAGCGAGGGCAACAATCACAGTTGAAGAAAGGAGTTCTTGCATAAGGATTCTCTGGCTAGCAAATATATACCGATGACTTATCCCTCCTGCTAGCCAAGTATCATGTGTGCAAAAAGCACTGCATGAAATGCAGAGTGATAAATCAAAGGTCTTGCCAACAAAAGAAACTAAATATTTGAATTTACAAATATTGAGTCAAATTGGTTCTTTGCTATGATGACCATGCTCTGTTGAGCAATTATGTTGACCATCACCTATTTACAGAACGTAAATAGCGGCTACTCCCCAATGAAGTTTAATTAGTTTACAATATTCCAAGATAATTGCACACTAATTTTAAATAAATAAAAATATTAAGACATCAGCTATGAGTGATAATTTCAGATACTATTTACAACAATATCAGAAACCTAAATTAATTTTCATCATTGGTGGCGGACCATCTTTAAAGAAAATCGACCTTTTATCTTTACAACATTCAGATCATTTCATTATTTGTTGTAATCAAGCATTTCAACTCTTTCCAAATGCTCGGATTGCACATCACAGCGATTACAACTGGTGGCAACAATACCAAATAAAACTAGAACAGCAATTTAAAGGTGATCTCATTACTGGCTGTGGTTTAGGCAGTACCCTTAGCTACCCTTCAAATGTGACACGTTTATCTACAAGTCACTACGAGAACCATCATGAATTGTTTACATTACCCACCATGATTACAGGGAATAATTGTGGCTTGCAAGCCTTAGTGCTTGCTCACTTATTTAAGCCACAACATATCATATTGATTGGTTTTGATTTTAAAGCAACCAATAATACAACGCATGGTTATAACAAAGCAGACCTTACATCAATTGAACATTATCAAAAATTTTGGAATATATTCTTAAAAGATTTCAAACGATTTGAACAACTAAAAAAAATACAATGGAATGTAGCCTTTCCCAATATTGATATGCCAAAAATTTGGAACCTTAATCCTGACTCAGCTCTAGAACTTTATGATAAGAGTAAGAACTTGGCTGACTTTATTTGATATATAGAAAATGCTAGGCATTTGTTGTCTTTAAATAATCTAAGTTAAAAAAATCTCGCCGAAACGAGATTTTTAACAAGATTAAAACACTATTTACAGCAAAATATTACGAATATCAGCCAAAAGCTTGCTGAGTTTATTGGTAAAGCGAGCTGCATCTGCACCATTAATTACACGATGGTCATAAGACAATGACAACGGTAACATCAAGCGTGGATCAAAATCTTTACCATTCCAAACAGGTTGCATAGTTGCAGGTGAAATCCCTAAAATCGCAACTTGAGGCCAATTCACAAGCGGTGTAAATGCAGTACCACCAATTGAGCCAAGGCTCGTAATGGTAAAATTCGCACCTTGCAAATCTTTTGGTGATAATTTCTTATCACGCGCTTTTTGACTCAACTGACCTAACTCAATTGCAATTTGCTTAATCGACTTTTGATCAGGGTTACGCAGTACAGGCACAGTCAAACCATCAGGCGTCGCCACTGCAATACCCATATGGATTTCGTTACGCAACAGTACGCCTTTTTGATCATCAGCCAGATGCCCTGCAAAATAAGGCTCTTCTTTCAACAAGAATGCCACAGCTTTCGCAATAAATGCCAAAATAGTCAGGCTTACACCTTGCTTTTTAAAGCCATCTTTCAGCTCGCCACGCCATGCTTCAAGTTCAGTAATATCCGCATGATCAAACTGAGTCACTTGTGGAATGAAGTTATTCAATGACAATTGTGGTACAGACACTTGCTGTAAACGTGTCATTGGTGCGACTTCACCACCACCAAATGAGCTAAAGTCTGGTAATGATGGTAAACCTGATGCAACAGCAGGTGCAGTCGCTTGTGGAGCAACTTGTGGCGCAGTCAATTTGGTTTTTACATAAGCAAAAACATCATCTTTCACGACACGATCATGTACACCCGATGCTTGTACTTGTGACAGAACCACACCTAATTCACGTGCAAGTTTACGTACCGCAGGACCCGCATAGACTTTGGCATTTTCAGCCTGTTGAGCAGAACTCAATTTATCGCCATTCGCTACAGGTGCAACTTGCGCATTCGCTTTCACAGTTTGCGCTTGAGGTGCTACAGGTTTCGCAGGTGCAGTTACTTGCGATGCTTGTGTAGTCTGCACTTGTGGTGCTTTAACTTCACTTGTTTGTGCTTCAATTGTTACCAAAGCCATGCCTTGTTTCACCGCTTGGTTTAACTCGACATGAATAGCTTTTACAACACCAGCAACTGTACTTGGAACTTCAACCGACGCTTTGTCAGATTCAGCAACACATAGACTTTGGTCTTTTTCGACTGTGTCACCCACGCTGACTAAAATTTCTGAAATTGTTGCTTTATCAACACCTAAATCAGGTACAACCACTTCAATAGGACCTGCTTGAGTCGTGGTCGCCACAACTGCTGTTTTCTCAGCAATAGGTTGAACCGCTTCTGACGGTGTGACTGAACTTACAGACTCAGAAACAACTGCTTCCACCACTTCCGTTTTCACAGTAATCAGGACAACGCCTTCTTTGACTGAATCACCTTCTTTAACAATCACTGATTCAACGATGCCTGCAACTGTGCTTGGCACTTCAACCGTTGCTTTATCAGATTCAACCACAACAATACTGTCATCTACAGCAATGCTATCGCCAACTTGAACAAGAATCTCGCCAACCAATGCTTTTTCAACACCAATATCAGGCACTTTCACTTCGACAGTTTGTGCTTTTGTTTGTGCTGATGTTTCAGTTGATTGACTTGGTGCTGTATTGGCTTGGGCAACAGGCGCGGCTTGTACAGCTTCAACTTTTTGAGCTTCTGTTGGCGCAGGCGCTTCTTTAGTTTGAACTGAATCTGCTGATTCAACTTCAATCAAGACAGCACCTTCTGAAACTGAATCACCTTCAGCAACCGAAATACTTTTCACTACACCTGCCGAAGTGCTAGGCACTTCAACAGAGGCTTTGTCCGATTCAAGCAACACAATACTGTCATCGACAGCAATGGTATCGCCCACTTTAACCATAATTTCTGCAACGGTGGCTTTATCGACACCAATGTCAGGAGTCTTAATTTGCATCATTATTTCTCCTCAGTTGGTTCAGCATAAGGCGCAACATCTTGAGTCGTTGGATGCGCTTGTGGTAACCATGCCACTGGACGATCAACATCCAATTCAAATGATGAAATTGCATCTTTCACCAAACGTGCATCTACTTCGCCTTCATCCGCCAATTTTTTCAATGTTGCGACAACAATATGTGCAGCATCGACACCAAAGTAACTACGCAGCGTGCCACGTGTATCTGAACGACCATAACCATCTGTACCTAATGCTACGAATGGACGGCTATCTGGTAGATAGGCACGGATTTGTTCGCTATATGCACGTACATGGTCTGTTGCAGAAACTACAATGCCATCTGTACCACGTAATTGCTGAGATACCCATGCTTCTTTGCCATCTTCAAGTGGATGTAAGCGGTTGTATTCTTCAACAGCCATACCTTCACGAGCCAATTCATTGAAGCTTGTTACGCTCCAAACATTAGAATGGATTTGATATTCATCACGTAAAATTTTCGCAGCTTTGATCACTTCACGTAAGATCACGCCTGAACCAAGTAACTGAACAGTGGCTTTTTCATCTTTTTCAAACTGATACATACCACGTTTAATGCCTTCTTCCGCACCTTGTGGCATTTCAGGATGTTCGTAGTTTTCGTTCATTACGGTCAAGTAATAGAACACACGCTCTTGATCAACATACATGCGCTTCAAGCCATCATGCACGATTACTGCTAGTTCATAGCCAAAACAAGGATCATAAGCCACACAGTTTGGAATAGTATTTGCCAAGATGTGAGAATGACCATCTTGATGCTGTAAACCTTCACCGTTTAGTGTAGTACGACCTGCTGTTGCACCTAACAAGAAACCTTGTGCTTGAGAATCTCCTGCCGCCCATGCCAAATCACCAATACGTTGGAAACCAAACATTGAGTAGTACATGTACATTGGAATCATTGGCAAATTATTGGTTGAGTAACTTGTACCTAATGCAGTCCAAGCACTCATCGCACCTGCTTCGTTAATGCCTTCATTGAGCATGTGACCGTCTTTAGCTTCACGATAATTCATTAGCTGTTCTTGGTCTTCAGGTGTATATTTTTGACCATGTGCGGCATAAATACCCAACTGACGGAACATACCTTCTAAACCAAAAGTACGCGCTTCATCTGGAACAATTGGTACAACACGATCTTTAATGGCTTTATCTTTCAGTAATGTCGCGATTAAACGCACCATCACCATCGTCGTTGATTGCTCTTTATCGCCACTGCCTTTCAACACACCATCAAAAATTGACAGTTCAGGAATTGGCAGTGCTTCACTATCTTTACGACGTGCAGGTAAATAGCCACCTAAACTTTCACGGCGTGCTTTCAAATATTTCAATTCAGGAGAATTTTCACTTGGACGATAAAGTGGCACTTCTTCCAATTGCTCATCGCTAAATGGCAAATTGAAACGATCACGTACATATCTTAAAGAGTCAATCTGCATTTTTTTGATTTGATGCGTTTTATTCACCGCTTCAATTTCATCAGACAAACCATAACCTTTCACTGTTTTCGCTAAGATTACAGTGGGTTGACCATTACTGGTCATTGCTGCGGCATAGGCTGCATAGACTTTATACGGATCGTGACCACCACGGTTTAAGTTGTCGATGTCTTCATCGCTTAAACCTTTAACCAATTCTTCTGCTTCAGGATATTTACCGAAGAATTTTTCACGAGTATACGCGCCACCCTTCACTTGATAACGCTGATAATCACCATCAACGGCTTCTTCCATACGTGCTTTTAATGCACCTGAAGTGTCTTTATCAAGTAGTGAGTCCCAATGACGACCCCAAACTACTTTAATCACGCGCCAGCCTGCGCCACGGAAAATTGACTCAAGCTCTTGAATGATTTTACCGTTACCACGTACAGGACCATCAAGTCGTTGTAAGTTACAGTTTACAACCCAAATCAGGTTGTCTAATTTTTCACGACCAGCAAGTGAAATAGCACCTAAGCTTTCAGGCTCATCCATTTCACCATCGCCTAGATAAGCCCATACTTTACGGTCTTCTTCTTTAATCAAACTACGATTCATCAAGTACTTTTGAATATGCGCTTGATAAATCGACATGATTGGACCCAAACCCATCGATACCGTTGGGAACTGCCAATAATCAGGCATCAAATACGGATGCGGATAGCTTGATAGTCCATTACCATTCACTTCACGGCGGAAGTTGTTGAGCTGATCTTCAGTCAAACGTCCTTCAAGATAAGAACGTGCGTAAATACCTGGCGCACAGTGACCTTGATAATAAATCATGTCACCGCCAAAGCTATCGCTATTGGCACGGAAGAAGTGGTTAAAACCAACATCATATAACGTTGCTGAAGATGCAAAGCTTGCCAAGTGACCACCTAAATCATCACCTGTTTTATTGGCACGAAGAACCATTGCCAAGGCATTCCAACGAATCAATGCACGAATACGACGTTCCATGTCTTGATCACCCGGCATTGCAGGAGACTCTTCAACAGAAATCGTATTGAGATAAGGAGTATTCAGTCGCTGAATAGGAACATGCTTCGCGATCGCTTGTTGATATAATTTTTCTAATAAAAAAGCGGCACGATCTGTACCCATATGCTTCAAAACTGAATCAAAGGCTTCTTGCCATTCCTGTGTCTCTTGAGCGTCTGTATCAGCATAGTACGCCATAATTCACCTGTTCCTTTTTCTTAAATAACCATGTTCTATATGTACCATGATTATCACCAATCAAGTTATCGTTACAGATGAATGTGAAGTAGCACCACTATTTAGGAACTAAATACTTAATGACTTTTATTTACGCAAAATAACAAAAAACCGCCAATTTTGGCGGTTTTTATACAATTTTGATGATACTTAACTGTTTGTTATTAAAACAACCATATTCCCTTACAACGCAATTATGGCAACATTGCTAAATAAGTTGATGGATTTTTGCGTTGACCATCTTTCACTACTTCATAATGTAAATGAGGACCAGTACAACGACCAGTACAACCTACATTGGCAATTTGCTCACCTGCTTTCACTTGATCACCAACACGAGCAATCAGACGTGATGCATGTGCATAACGAGTGAGGTAACCATTACCATGATTAATTTCAACATATTGACCATAACCTGTACCCCAACCTGACTTAGTCACAATACCAGGACCTGTCGCATAAATTGGCGTACCACTTGGCGCAGACATATCTAAACCTGAATGGTTTTCAGCACGACCACCCATGGTACGACCACCATAATTTGAGCTAACACGCTTTAAATCAGGTAAAGGATGTGTCACCAACCATGAATATGGCGATGAACTACCACTATAACGTGGAGTAGAAACTGATGCAGCTGAACCATATTTTTTAGCAATAGAGTCGTTGTTCAATTCAATGACTTTTTCAGATGAAGCACGAATGGTCACATCAAGTTTAGTATTTGCAGGAATATCCATATCATCAGGGTGAGTAAATGAACCTTGAGATAATGTTCTTGTAAGCTCACCTAGGCGGTCTTGATTTGTACCACTTGCTGCATCTAGCTGAACCATGTCAGCAAAAGCAACAGATGCAGCAGAAGCTGCCAACGAAAATGCTAATAAAATACGTCGCGAATGCATAAAAAACCTCTTAAACTGTCCTTAATTAAGCTTCTTGTGTGATCTCTTCCTTGATATTCACTAGAATGAAATTTTAAGACTAAAACATAATCATGTAGGAACGATGTATGTCTGAACCAAAAAATGTCTTCCAACAAACAAGACAGCACATAAAAACAGGAAACTTGTCGTTTCTTACAAAGCAAGTCGCCGAATGGCAAAAACTTACTAAATTAATTCAACCGCTTTTGCCCCAACCGGAACAATGGCAGATTGTCTGTTATCAATACGGTATATTGACCCTAACCGGAGAAAATCAAGCCATGATTAGTCAGCTCGGTTATCTTCAAAAACAGTATATTTCTCATTTGGCACAACTTGATGGTCTGAAAGATTTAAATAAACTTCAAGTTCGATTAAGACCACGGTCACAACCAGAACAGAAACCTATTAAAACTGACAAACAAATTAGTCCAGAAACACGCGAAATGTTACATAATGCCGCTAGTTTTGTGTGCGACCCTAAGCTTAGCCAAGCTCTACTGCGTTTGGCAAGCAATAAAAAGTAAACAAAGTTCCTATTATTATTTTTTAGTACATCTTATTATGTGAATCAAATCACATTAAAACATGATATATTATAACATTAACATATAAAGACAATGACTTATGTCACACTGACAAATTGAATCGGGCAAAATTCCCCGTTATCAAATGTTACAATTTCATAGCTATCTGGATCACTTTTAACATTGCGTAAAAGTTGGTTATTGAGTGCATGACCTGACTTATAACCATCAAAACGGGCAATAACTTGGTGCCCAAGCAAATATAAATCACCTACCGCATCCAAAATTTTATGGCGTACAAACTCATCAGCGAAGCGTAAACCCTCTTCATTGACGACACCATTGTCATCTAAGCCTACTGCATTATCTAAACTTGCCCCCAAAGCCAAATTATTCGCTTTGAGATAATCTAAATCTTTCATGAACCCAAAAGTTCTTGCACCACTCACTTCATAAACAAATGTTTCTGTTGAAAAATCAATAGTTGCAGATTGGTATTCTTTGGCAAATGCAGGATGATCAAAATCAATTGTAAAGTTGATTTGAAAGCCATCATGTGGACTAAAAATAGCCTTTTTATCATCAAGTAATGCTTTGACAGGTTTTAAAATACGAATGAATTTTTTAGGTGCATCTAGCTCAACCAATTCACCTTGCATAAGCAAGTAAATAAATGGACCTGCACTACCATCCATAATTGGAACCTCAGATGCCGACACCTCAACAATCAAATTATCAATGCCAAGTCCAGCAATAGCACTCATGACATGTTCAATTGTTCCCACTTTGGCATTGTCTTGAACCAAATTAGAACACATAAATGCTTCTTGGATCAGCATTGCATCCGCAGGAATATCGACAGGTGGATTCAAATCAATTCGACGAAAAACAATTCCCCCATCCGCAACATGAGGTAAAAAGTTAATTAAGACTTTTTGCCCGCTATGCAGTCCAATGCCGCTCGCTTTCACGACACGTTTCAGGGTTCGTTGTTTCAACATACTTCAATGGTCTTCAACCTCAATCAGCTATACGTTAGCACATTTAGCCATTGATAAAAATCAAAAAAGGTAATGAATTCTCATTACCTTTTTCATATACAGCATTAAAACCATATTTCAAGCATTACTTACGTTGCTGATTTTTCAGATAATCCTGAATACTCATTGGCGTTGAACGCGGTGCTGCACTTGATGTAGGCGCAGATGAATCTTCTTTGTTCGAACGGTTATGAATAGCTGGTTGATCATCTTCATCTACTGCTGATTGCTGTGTAGATGCTTGCTGCGCATAATTTTGAGAAGCGCTTGAAGTGACAACTTTACGGCGTGTTTCAGGCGCATCATTAGCATTACGTGTAAGACCTGTTGCAATCACTGTTACACGAATTTCATCACGTGCATCAGGATCAAATACAGTACCAAAGAAAACTTCGCCATCATCTAAATCGACGATTTGATTGACAACATCAGTAATCACTTCTGTTTCACGAAGGGTAATATCAGCACCACCTGTAATATTAATTAAAACACCTTTGGCATTCATAATATTAACATTATCAAGTAATGGACTGCGAATTGCGAGGCGAGCAGCTTCTTCAGCACGCTCACTACCACTACTCTTCCCTTCACCCATCATCGCATAACCACGAGTACTCATCGCTGTTTTCAAATCGGCGAAGTCAAGGTTAATATGACCAGGACGAACAACAAGATCGAAGATACTACGTACTGCATTTAACAGAACATCATCTGCTTTACGGTAAGCATCTTGCATTGAAATATCACCATAAACGCTTAGTAAGCGTTGATTTGGAATGATAATCAAAGAATCAACATGCTGTTCAAGTTCATCAATGCCTTTTTCAGCGGAACGTTGACGACGACGACCTTCGAAGTTAAATGGTGTCGTTACAACACCTACAGTCAAAATACCCATTTCTTTGGCAATTTCAGCAACAACAGGTGCAGCACCAGTACCCGTACCACCACCCATTCCTGCTGTTACAAATACCATATCCGCACCTTCTAAGTGCTGACGGATTTGTTCACGACTTTCTTCTGCAGCCATTTGACCTACATCAGGATTGGCACCTGCACCAAGACCACGTGTACCTTGCTCACCTAACTGAATTTTAAAAGGTGCGTTCATACGATCAAGTGCCTGTTTGTCTGTATTTGCACAAACAAATTTTACACCTTTAATATCCGATTGCACCATGTGCTGAACGGCATTACCACCACCACCACCTACACCAAATACAGTAAAACGGGCTTGACCGTTACCATCGGTTTGTTCGTCGTCTAATAATTCAAATGAGGCCATGACCTTCAGGATTCCTAATAAATTCGGCAGCCACTTTGAAGCCCGTATACTGCCTTGATCTTCAATAATAAAAAATTGTTTTTAGAATGCTGTGCCTGTTTGAGCTTGTCAAGTACAGAGCGACATACTTACAACTTCCTAACAATATTCCCCAAAAACTAAAAAAAACTTTTCAATTTATCATTGAACGTTGACCATCCATTTGCGACTCGTTCAAAAAATGGACGTTTCCCAGAAGTGTCAGGCTCTTCAATTGCTTCCTGCAAATCACCCTGACTAAACATGAGTAAACCTGTTGCAGTCGTGTACATCGAACGGCGCAGTACCGATAAATGCTGATCTTCAGCAAATACTTCTAAAGGTGAATTACCCAAATGCGCTGAAACACCGAGTATATGACGTGTCAACGTCACCATACCCTCAATCTGACTTGCATCACCTGCCAATACTACACCATGATACAGACTCTGTAATGCACCTTTATTTTCAAGTTCTGTACGGACTGTGTGTAAAATTTCTTCATAACGCGCAATGATAATATCTGAAAGCTCAATACGACTAATTGATTGCGGTCCATCAATTGCTTCAAATTGAATCATGTGTTCTGGTTTTACTTGTTGTAAATCAACACATCCATGCAATAATTTTAGACGTTCTGCTTCTTCTGTCGTGGTCTGTAAAACAGTTGCAATATCACGTGTTACATTTTCACCGCCACGCTGTATGGTATGTGCAAGTGCCAATTGACCTTCAATATACACCGCAATATTGGTTGTTCCTGCACCAATATCAAGCAAACATACGCCATATTCTTTTTCATCTTTGAGTAAACTACTTTCAGCAGTAGCTAAACAAGACACCACCATTTTTTCAACAAAAATGTTCGCTCCTTTAATCGCGCGATCCAAGTTTTGCATGGTACTAATGGGTAGCATCATCAACTGATAATGCCCTGTTAAGCTATGTGCAGATAAATTAAGAGGATTTTGTACCCACTCACCCTCACCATCGAGTTCAAACCCCATGGGTACTGCACTTGCAAGATAATAGTCAGCTGTCATATGGCTAGCTTTCGCAAGCTCAAGTGCACGAACCATTTCTGTCGTAGTAATGGTATGTTCAGGATTGGCAATAGGTGTACGTCCAACTGCATAATGACTTTGTAATTCGGTACTTGGAATTGAAATCCATGCAGAATGAACACGACATTCCGCTATATCTTCTGCTTCCTGCACTGCATTTTTAATGGCTGCTGTGACTTTATCTAGGCTCACAATCTTGCCTTTATTCATACCTTTATTGCGTGCAGAAGCCATACCAATAACCTGAATTTTATCAGGGGCATGTACCTTAGCTATCAATACTGAAACTTTATGTGTCCCAATGTCTATCGCCACAACTGAGGGAACAGCTTCATTCATCACGTCTACCATTTTATCTTGATTGATTATGTTTTGGCTTAACGCCTCTTATAAAGCCATACATTATGGCTGTGTAACATTTCTATTCGCAACATTACTGTCACTATTTCTTACAACAAACTGACCACTTTTAATCTGTGGTGCAGCTGAATTTTTCCATTGTATCGAAAGACCATTTCGATAACGCAAATCAATTGCCGTAATATTTGGCCAAGCAGACTTTAAATCATGCTGTGCCAAATAGCTCAAACGCTGCAATTTGCTCATGGTTTGATCTTGATCCACAATAATACGTAGACCTGTGTCAAACTGCATAAACCACGTCATACGCTCAGTCAGATAAAGCTCTTTCAGGCGCATTCCTGTAGGATGAAATAACTGATTAATTTCATTATAACGACGCATCATTACTTTGGATTGGCTGAGTGGCCCATGAAGCAATGGCAGTTGCGTATGATTCCGAATCACTGCTTCAGAATACACATCACCCGCATCACTTAACAGACGCCCTGTTCCCCACCGAGCAATGGCATGTCGTGGCATCACACGTACACGAATACCATCTGGCCATGCACGAGAAACCACCACTCGATCAACCCATGAAACCTCAAGTGCCCGATCACGAATCACTTCCAAATCGGAAGTAAAATAATTATCGGTCACAACAGGTGATAAGTGTCGCATCATCTGTGTATTTTCTTGTTCCAAATCTGTACCAATCACTTGTAGATTTGCAACTTGAGCATCAGTAATGACTTTATATAGCCCGAACACTCCTGCTGCTAAAACAAGACAAGCGACCACCATGAGTATCCAACTCCCCGCATTGAGCATTTTATCTTTGCGAGTAATCGGTTTCTCATGGATAGAGGTCGTAGCGACACGTTTGCGTCGCATAGATGCAGGAAGTTGAGCCATAAATTAGTGTGCTTTTTCTGCTAATGTTTGCTCAAGAATTGCTACACACAATTCATCAAAACTATAACCCACCGCATTGGCTGCTTTTGGCACCAATGAATGGCTCGTCATTCCAGGTACAGTATTGACTTCAAGTAACCAAAAATTACCTTGCTCATCCTGCATCGCATCAATACGTCCCCAATTGCTTGCTCCAACCGCTTGGAATGCACGTAAACATAATTCTTGTAATTGCTTTTCTTCTGTTTCGCTTAAACCACATGGAATACCATATTCCACATCATTACGGTTATATTTTGCTTCATAATCATAGAAAGCAACATCAGCTGGTGGCTGCAGACGAATCACAGGCAAAGGCTGACCATTTAAAAATGAAATGGTAAATTCACGACCTGTAATCCATTTTTCCGCCATCACAATAGCATCATGCTGTGTTGCTTTTTCAAGTGCTGCTGCAAGATCTTCTACTTTTTCAACCTTACTCATACCGACACTTGAGCCTTCATGCACAGGCTTAATAATGAGCGGTAAACCTAAGTTCTCAATGACTTCATTGAAATCAGCATCTTTACCAATAATACGATAAGGCGCAGTAGGTAAATCCGAACCTTGCCAAATTTGCTTGGTTTTGACTTTATCCATGCCAATTGCAGAACCTTGAACAC
Organism: Acinetobacter sp. TY2; assembly: GCF_046269225.1. NCBI lineage: Bacteria > Pseudomonadati > Pseudomonadota > Gammaproteobacteria > Moraxellales > Moraxellaceae > Acinetobacter > Acinetobacter sp. TY2. The sequence goes on along the minus strand of NZ_JBJZOR010000005.1, from coordinate 106,480 downwards.
CAGTACCTGTATATGGAATATTCATCCATTCCAAAGTACCCTGAATTTGACCATCTTCACCACCACGACCATGCAGCACAATGAAGGCACGATCATAATTGACCAATTCAGTCACACTGCGTTCCTGGGGATCAAAGCCTTCTGCATTCACTCCTGAACGTAACAATGCTTCGAGTACGGCTTTACCACTATCCAATGAAACTTCACGCTCAGCAGACTTACCACCAAGCAATACCGCTACTTTTCCAAATTTAGAAGCATTTGACACGTTTATATCCTTAAACTTTACAAATAAGTCAATTTCAATTTAATCATCGGTTATGGCGCATAGAGTGATGCATATCCACAACCCATCATACAATTATTTTAAATACAGCTGGTTCTGTGCCAATTCTACAGAAATTGCTCCCACGTTACCCGCACCTTGTGTTAATAACAAGTCATTCGCTTGTAACACTTTTTGTATCACATTTTGTAAATTGCCTTCGACTGGATCAATCAATATCGGTTCAACTTCTCCGCGTAGACGAATACTACGTGCAAGTGAACGACTATCCGCACCAACTATTGGCTTTTCACCCGCAGAATAGACCTCTAGTAATAACAATTGATCAACTTGTGACAATACATCAACGAAATCATCAAAACAGTCACGAGTACGGCTAAAACGATGCGGTTGGAACATCATGACCAAACGGCGATCAGGGTGACTTGCTCGTGCTGCTTTAATCGTCGCTTCTACTTCTTTCGGATGATGACCATAGTCATCGACCAATTTCACCGTGCCTTCACCTAGTTCATACTCACCTTGAACTTGAAAACGACGACCAACTCCACTAAAGCTTTCAAGTGCACGTGCAATCGCTACATCTGAAACGCCTTCATCGGTTGCAATACCAATGGCTGCAAGTGCATTTAAAATATTATGTAAACCTGGCATATTGATGGTCAAGCGGAGAGGCTCACGACCTTTACGTAATACTGTGAAACTTGATTGCATACCCGTTTGATCAACATCAACTGCACGAATATCATTATCTTCGTTAAAACCATAGGTCAATACAGGACGACCAATGCGTGGCATAATTTCACGAATATTAGCATCATCACCACATACAACGGCTAAACCGTAAAATGGCATTTTTTGTAAGAATTTAATGAATGTATCTTTCAATACATCAAAGCTACCACCATAAGTGTCCATATGATCTGCATCAATATTGGTCACAATTGCAGCCATAGGCTCTAAGTGTAGGAATGATGCATCTGACTCATCCGCTTCCGCCACTATATAACGACTCGCACCCAATGCGGCATTCACACCTGTACGATTGAGCAAGCCACCAATTACATAAGTTGGATCCATGTTTTCTTCAGCAAGCATGCATGTCACAAGACTTGTTGTGGTAGTTTTACCATGTGTGCCTGCAACTGCAATACCGTGACGGTAACGCATAAGCTCACCAAGCATTTCAGCACGGCGTACGACAGGTGTACGTGCTTCAATCGCAGCTTTTACTTCTAAGTTTTCAGGATCAATGGCAGTAGATACTACTAAAACATTTGCACCCAAAATATTATCTGCATGATGACCAATATGAACTTTAATGCCATTCTCTTCGAGCTGTGCAGTAGTTTTCGATGCTTTAATATCTGAGCCAGAAACTTTATAGCCCTGATTCTTTAACACTTCGGCAATACCACACATTCCTGCACCGCCAATACCCACAAAATGAATGTGTTTAATACGACGCATTTCAGGAATTTTGATCAGATTTTTTGCTTTATCAGCCGGACTTTGTGGAGACATAATTTACTCTAAAAATTTACAAATCTTGAATTAAACCAACCACACGCTGTGTGGCATCGGGCTGAGCGTGTTGACGGGCTTTTATCGCCATTTCCATCAACAATTGACGATCCATCAGTGGCGTCAATAAATCTTTTAACGAATCTGGTGTCATACTATTTTGTGGACAAATCTTCGCTGCACCTATTGTTTCAAGAAAGCGTGCATTTGCTGTTTGATGATCATCCACCGCACTTGGCAAAGGAACAAAAACTGCTGCTAAACCTGCTGTTGCTACTTCAGTCACAGTCAATGCACCTGCACGGCAAATAATTAAATCTGCGTCAGCATAAGCTTTCGCCATATCTTCAATAAATGGCTCAACTTGCACATGCATACTTTGCGGTATATCGGCATACAAAGCTTGAGTTGCTTCTTGTTTATTTTGACCACATTGATGAAAAACCTTCAAAGGTACATTGAGCTGTTCCAATGCCAAAGGTACGGTTTCATTTAATGCCTGTGCCCCAAGCGACCCCCCCACAATTAAAACGTGAATAGGTTCACCTATACTCATACGCTCTTTATAGCGAAATGAGGGATTATAAATTGCCGTAATTTCCGAACGTACAGGATTACCTGTAGTTACAATTTTTGGCGCTTCAGCAAATGTATTTGGGAATGCCTGACATACCGTTTTTGCAATACGAGATAATTGAGTATTGGTAAACCCTGCAACCGCATTTTGTTCGTGAATAATCACTGGGATGCCAAGTAAGCGTGCTGCCAAGCCACCAGGTCCTGCAACATAGCCACCAAAACCAGCAACAGCTTCGACATTTAATTGTCTCATATAACGCATCGCACTCAGCGTTGCTTTCATAATTTTAAATGGCGCTACAAGTTTACGGATAACACCATTACCACGTACACCCTGAATATCAATCTGATAAATAGGAATATCATGTTGTTTTAAAAGTCGGTTTTCCATCCCTGTAGGTGTTGCAAGCCAGGACACTTGGCAACCCTGTTGTTGCAATTCTTTTGCAACCGCAAGGGCTGGGAATACATGTCCACCAGTTCCTGCTGCCATCATCATGACGTGTCGAGGTGTGCTTTGCTGAGGTTTGGTCACGGTCTAATTCTTCAATTCAAAAATAAAAAGTACGTACATTTTAGATATACAATTGTAATCACAAAGCACTACGGGGAAAAGTTTATTTACTTTTTTTCACTCAGTGCTTCATTGTTTTTTTCTACTGATTTACGAGTTTAAACCAATTTTATCATTCATCAGTCAAAAATACTGAAGAAAGTGAGTTTTACATCAACTTCAACAAAAATTCACAGAGCACCTAACACGAGCGCTCTGTGTTCGTTTCATTTTTTACTACAATAAAGACTAAATCAATGAAACATTAAGTCCTAAACTGTTTTACCTGCTTCAAGTACAGCAAATAAATCATCTGCAATAGAAGTTCCAAACTGATCATCAATTTCACGAATACACGTTGGACTCGTCACGTTAATTTCAGTGACATACTGACCAATAACATCTACACCCACAAAAACCAAACCTTTTTCTTTTAAAAATGGTCCAACTTTAGCTGCAATCGCTTTATCATTTTCAGTTAATGGTCGTGCTTCACCCAAACCACCCGCAGCTAAATTACCACGAACTTCACCATTTTGCGGAATTCGTGCCAAGCAATAAGGCATAGCTTCACCATTTACCATCAAAATACGTTTGTCACCATCGACTATTTCTGGAATATAACGCTGAGCCATAATTGGCTGCGTACCATTTTCGGTTAAAATTTCAATGGTTGAGCCAATATTCACACCATCTTGGTATAAACGGAAAATTCCCATTCCCCCCATACCGTCAAGTGGCTTGACAATGACGTCACCATGCTCTTTTAAAAATTCACGAATTAAACTTTGCTGTGAAGTAACCAATGTTGGTACTTGTAAATCGGGAAATTGGGTTGCAAATATTTTTTCATTACAATCACGTAGGCTTTGTGGTTTGTTAATAATCCACGCACCTTCTCGTTCTGCTTGTTCTAAAATATACGTGGTGTACACAAAGTTCATATCAAATGGTGGGTCTTTACGCATTAACACCACATCATATGTCGCAAGAGATTCTTTCTTTTGCTCACCCAATTCATAGTAGTGATTGTAATCTTCAAACACTTTGAGTGGTGAAATCAGACCAAAAGCTTTGCCCTGATCAATATATAAATCCTGTTGTAATGCATAACCTAACTCATGCCCACGACGTGATGCTGCCCACAGCATTGCCATCGTTGAGTCTTTTTTTAGGTTTACATTTTCGATGGGATCCATCACCACAAGTACACGCATACAATTGCTCTTATAAAATTTTGGCTTCCTTGGAGTATAGCCGAGATCAAATACAAAGTTTTCTGCTTTTTTTAGATACTTATCATAGATTCAATATAAAATTGTGTATTTAAAAATTAATACAAAATATCGCATTATTCTGTTCAGTTCTTAGCCACTACTGTATTTTAAATAACTATAAATTATACTAGTGTTAAATCTATGAAAAATAATAAACAAAACTTTCAAACTGGGGTGCTCGTTGGTGTATTAAGTAGCTTTGCAATCGTTGGTTTAGGCTTTCTGGGGCAAAATGCTTATATGCAATATCAAATACATCAAGTTTTGGGGCATATCTCACAACAGCAAAAAAAATTTGCTGATCAAGTAAATCAACAGTATTTATCTAACAACAACGGACAACTCATTCAATTACTTCGGAAATCCTCAGACATTCAAAATACAATTATCCCTAACTTGCAAACTCAAGATGGTGTGAATTTTCAATTCAATCAATTGCAACTAATCGTTGACTTAAAAAACAATAGTAAAATTCCAGAAAAATTGGCGCAGCACAAAATTTACTATCAACCGCAATCATTAGATGGGCGAACAATTACTTCATGGCAATGTTTTTCAGATCTAACAGACAATATTCGACCAAAATATTGTCTCTATAGTGAAAAAGCACCTGATAATTCTAATCTTTTACGCCAAGCTATACTTGCAAACACATCCGAATATCGACGAGATCATACAAGATCAACACATACACCACCTATTGAAAATGATTGCACAAAATTTAAAACCAAACTTCCGCAACAATTTGATGTATTCGCCACAGGTGCATATTCAGGACGTGAATCCAATTATCAAATTGATAACAGCGGTCACCAAGCCAATGAAATGGATATACAAGTTCAACATACCCGTCCAATTCTACTTATTTTAGGTGCGTATGAACCCACTATTTGGAATATAAAATGGGAAGCGAATACACATATTGTAGGTGTGATCGCAACGGGATATCACACCCAAAAAGTCATTGGATTACCTAAATCTATTCCTGTATTAGAAACGACTTCTGAAAACTCACAGTGCGGTTATAGTTATGTTTCTAGTGACAATGCCTCAGAAATCAACCAATTATCACAGAAAATTTTACAGCGTGATATTCAAGCCGTTGTCATTGCACAAAATGGACGAGCAACAATTGGAAATATCAACTCAAATGCACAACTGCAATTTTCCCAAGATCGCACAATGAAAGATGTGATTGATCGGAATGCTCCTTTAGCAGGGCAAGCAGGCATACAAGATGCAATTGCAAAAGGTCTACTCAGACCTGCAACTCGAGCAGATATTGACGCATGGAAAGCAGCCAATAATCGTGCGAAAAACATTCATACACCGCCAGTCGTTGGAGGTACATCCTCTTCTGGCACAGGTATGGAATATGTGCATTTTGACCGTGCTTATGTGGTCTTAAAAGAAATGACGATGCCCGCAGGTTTATATGGAGCTCACTCGGTTACGATTTTTGTACCTGAAGGCGTACCACGACCTCAAGGCAATCCGGGACATTCAACCATTTATGAAATCAAATCGGGGAGTTGTTATGGTTCTAGTCCTGATTGCTTAAGACACTAATTTTTATAAATATTGATAGATTATTTTTAGATTGTTTCTCAATTCTTTAAAGAGCATTGAGAAACAGGATTATTATATTTTACAAATTCTTTTTTTATTTTTTTCAACAAACTAAATCTTTTTTTGCATCATCTTTATTATTTCTAATCACATATTCATCAGCACTTTGTGGATCGGGTGGTAGGTTTAATTTAATTCGGCAACCACATTCAGTCTCAGATTTTTGAAATACTGTAATTTCAGCCTGTAAAGAAATGGGGCGACCAATAAAAAAATCAGTCTGAGCTAAATTCAAACACAGTTTTTCTGCATACTTTGGCTCTAGTTCACCGACTTTATGATCGTGGATACGCACTTGCACCACATAAGTTTGATTTTGTCGTGCCTCTTCACGCTGAACAAGTGCAGTTATATAAATCACTTCTTGATTAAATTTTAGCATCAATTCGTTTTGTAATTTTCGCTGAGCAATATAGCCCAAAGGTACCACAACACTAAATGGCAACAATGGATCAAGCTGATAGGGATACATTTGAAAATACATATCGCGTTCAATTTGATAACGCCCCCATCTACGTTGATCACTTTGGCGAATCACTAGAAAGCCAACAATCACGCAGATGATTATTAAAAGCAACCACAACATCTCAATCCGCTTCCCAATAAACTCAAACCCAAAATTTGTGCTAAAAATAAGGAGCGCATTGCTCCTTAGATTATAGAATGACTATTACATCGTTTGAAATTTTTAATATTAGATACCGTATTTCACACGATAAGCTTCCATTTTTGCCAAAGCTTCTTGATCGCCTTTCGTATCTAAGAATGTCATCAAATCACGCATAGTAATCAGTGCATGTACAGGAATTTCTAACTCTTGCTGAACTTCCTGAATTGCAGACAATGTACCTTGACCTTTTTCTTGACGGTCAAGCGCAACTAATACACCTGCAATACTTGCACCCGCATTTTTCAAGATAGTAACCACTTCACGAATAGCTGTACCTGCAGTAATCACATCATCAATGATCCACACTTTTTTGCCTTCAACAGAAGCTCCAACCAAGACACCACCCTCACCATGATCTTTGGCTTCTTTACGGTTAAAGCCCCAAGGCACACTTTGACCATGCACTTGCGATAATGCCACAGCAGTTGCAGCAACAAATGGAATGCCTTTATACGCTGGGCCAAAAATCACTTCAACATTATTACACTGAGTGAGTTTATCGGCATAGCCCTGAGCTAATAATGATAATGCTTCACCGTCATTGAGTAAGCCTGCATTAAAAAAATAAGGACTCACACGACCCGATTTTAAAGTAAACTCACCAAATTTAAGCACACCACGTGATAATGCGAGTTCGATAAAAGCTTGTGGATCAAATTGAGCTTGCGAGGTCATGAGGTGCTCCAAAATTCATACAGAAAGGTTATGACTGCGCATGATACCAAAGAGTAGCTATCCAAGTGATCAAAAAATTTTAAGAGTTGTCTCAATTAATGTAAATGGTTTACGTGCATCCGTGACCAAAGGCTTACTTGAATGGCTTGAACAGTCCGATGCCGATGTGGTTTGCATGCAAGAAAGTCGCATTACCCACGCACAATGGACAGATAAATTTAAACCTGAAGGTTGGTATACGCATCTTTTTCCTGCTGAAAAAGCGGGTTACGCAGGTACAGCCATTTATAGTCGCCTTCCCTTTGTATCGATTACCGATGGCTTAGGTTTTGAACTTGCAGATAGCCAAGGACGTTTTATTTCAGCTGAGTTTGATCTTGGACTAGATCAACCTGTCCATATTTGCTCACTGTATTTGCCTTCAGGTTCTTCAGGCGATGAAGCGCAAGCACGTAAAGATCGTTTCCTTGAAGAATATTCAAAAATATTGAAACAATGGCGTGATGAAAATAAGTCTGTGATTATTTGTGGCGATTACAACATCGTACATAAACGTATTGATATTAAAAACTGGTCAGGTAACCAAAAAGCATCGGGCTGTTTACCACATGAACGTGCATGGCTCGATCATATTTATGATGAATTAGGCTATGTCGATACCTTCCGTGAAGTGCGTAAAGAAGCTGAAGTGTACTCTTGGTGGTCAAACCGAGGGCAAGCTCGTGCGAAAAATGTTGGTTGGCGGATTGACTATCAAGCCTGTTCACCTGATTGGAAAGAGCGCACAGTCAATGCTTGGGTCTATAAGGAACAATGGTTTAGCGATCATGCCCCCGTCATTATTGACTATAAAATCTAAATTTAATTTTTTTCAATAAACCATATTGAGTGAACAACCGTTTACTCAATATGCGTAAATATCTCACATCGCTTGACGAAGTTGTGGATGTTTTTTCTACATAATAAACGGCATTATTGCTTCACGGCAAAGGGATGTGATCAGGATGATCAAATAGGGATAGGAAGCCGTAGGATGGATAGAAAATAGTTACGCAAGTGAATATTTTCCAAGGACGAAACAATGGACGTTGTATTGAGACCCGCATGATCAGGATGATTAAATGCGGGTTTTCTCTTTTATAGTCTTTAATTTTTTTATTTTCAATTAATATTTCCATTATTATTTATTAGAGTAAGACAAAACTTATTTTTATTATCATCAAAATCAAATAAAGCCCTGTCCACAACAACCAATTTTTATTATGAAGTTTTTTATCGTTAGATTATTATCACAATAATCTAACGAGCTATGTTCTTTTATCATTCTTATGCTTTATTGATTACATAATGCCAAATTTTCCTTACAGTTTTATGACTGCCTCAAATTTTTATTCAAACATCATTCATGCGTAAATTGACTGCTTTTGTTATGCTATTTTGCAGATTAAAGAATGGATCAACCTGATGTTAAAAATTTATGGTATCAAAAATTGTAGCTCTATGAAAAAAGCCTTTGACCTACTCACAGAACTCGGTATTGCATACGATTTTCATGATTATAAAAAGCAAGGTATTGATGCTGAAACGGTAAAAACTTGGCTCGATCAGGTTGGACAGGACATCATCTTAAATAAAAAAGGCACAACTTGGAAAAAACTAACCGAAGCAGAGCAACAACATGCACTTTCTAGTGAAACAAATTTGATTGAAACGCTGACAACGCATACAAGTATGATCAAACGACCGATTATTGAAAGCGATGGCCAGTATATTGTGGGCTTTAATGAGGATGCGATTCGTATATTGAAATAAATCCCCTGCTAAAAACCTCAAAATTTATTGATTAAAAAAGCCTGAATACATCAGGCTTTTTTAAAAATCTCTAAAGTAAAATTTTTTAATCAAATACTTAGATGTGTTTATTGCGCACGAATCCAAGTTTGATTACGACCTAAAGCCGATACACCAATATAACCGCGTAGATTCAATTTATTCCCCGCAAGCTCACCTTTTAGCTTGTAGGTTTTACCATTTTTAGGATCTAAAATAGATCCGCCTTCATAGCTTGTACCACCGACATTTTTAAGATTATGAACAATGGTCACGCCTTTGAGAGATTTGTTTTTATACGTCCCTTCACACTTCGTACAAGCATTTTCTTCACCTGGTGTCACAATGCTTTGGATCGTTGCAGAAAGGGTGCCGTTTTTCTGTTCTGTAAATTTTACAATAGCTTTTGGTTTGCCTGTTGCATCATCAATGGTTTTCCATACAGTTCCATTGAGTGGGTCTGCAGCATTAGCAAAAGTAGCAGTTGCGAGTAATCCTAACGTGAGTGCGATTTTTTTCATTTTTTTCATTTCCCTAGTCATATTTGACCTATATATTATTAAAAACTCAAAACAAATATGCAATTTTTCAATGTGACTATTTAGTGTAGCCTTGTAAATATTAGCCAATATTTCTTCATAAACAACTGCTAATTTAAAAAAAATGGACAAAATATGAAGTTTAATCCTGCTTTGAAACAATATCTTACAGAGAGCATTTTAAAGACAAGTTTTAAAATGCCTAGTCGTCTCAATATCCCACCGACTGCAGTGCGTTTTGCATTGGAACAACTCACTCGAGTTTTCCCCCAACATAAAGATGTAAAAATTCGTTCTTTACGCCTCGCAGGTATTCCTGCTGAAGAAATTAAACCGCAAAAAAGTGCCACTCAACTGATCTTTCATATTCATGGTGGAGCATTTTTTGTCGGCTCACTCAAAACGCATCGGGCATTTTTATCTGAAATTGCGGTACGTACTCAAATGCAGGTGCTGCATCTTGACTACCCACTTGCACCTGAACATCAGTATCCTGAAGCGAGTGAAGCTGTTTATGATGCTTATCTACAACTTTTATCACAAGGTATTTTACCCAAAGATATTATTATTTCAGGCGATTCTTGTGGTGCAAATTTAGCACTTGCCTTAGCACTAAAACTGAAAAACGAAGATCCTGAATTGTTGCCTTCGGGTCTGATTCTCATGTCTCCTTTTTTAGATTTAACATTGACAAGTGAGTCTTTACGTTACAATCAAAAACATGATGCTTTACTGTCAATCGAAGCCCTTGAGACAGGTATAGAATTTTATGTACCCAAAGGCATGGATAAATCCCAACCTGAACTTTCACCTATTTTTGGTGATTTTGAAGGCTTACCTCCAACACTCGTTCAAATTGGTTCTAAAGAAATTTTACTCGATGATGCAAATCGCTTTGAAACCAAAGCCAAAGCAGCCAAAGTTGATGTAACATTAAAACTGTATACAGGCATGTGGCATAACTTCCAAATGTTTAGCCCATGGTTTGATGAAGCTAAAACTTCTTTAGCAGATATTGCAACTTTTGCGCATCGACTAGATCAAGATTAATACAAATATATATTATGAGCTTAAATCAAATTTAGGCTCAAATTTTAAATTTTGGACGTTAAATTTACTTACAATTTTAAGTTTTAAATTAACAATCTATAGTTTATATTTAAAAATAATAACAAATTAATAAATACCAATACTTTACGATATAGTCTTTCCCAAAAATAGGAATGTGACAAGATTAGTTATTCATCCAAATTATTAGAGCGCTTACTCTGATTATTTTTGTAAATAGTGTGATAAAATTCACTAATTTATAATTATTAATGAGTTAATTCAACAAATTAACGAATAAGTATGTTTGATCTTTATTATTTAAAAGCGTATATTTTCGTCAATGAGCAATAAAAATACATAAATAATCGGAGGAGAAATTTGCTATGCGAAATAAAATTTATTCCGAAAGACGTCGCAAATTACATACATTTTTTAAAAATGTGATTAAAAATTCGTTTATAAACGGATGGATTAATAACAACCAAACAATGGCAGATGATACGATTACAGACCCTTTAACAGGTCTATATAATCAATTTGGTATCAATTCATACTTAAAAGAATTACATCCACAAATTGGAATTAGCTATGCAATTGTGCTACTCAATGTCGATAACTATAAAGACATTCAAGCACAATATGGAATTAAAGCTGCTGAAGTCGCATTGATTTCAACTGCAAGTATTATTTCCGATAATTTGCGTGAAACCGACTTAATTGGTCGTTATGGCGAGCATGAGTTTATTCTTATTCTGAGCAATATTACCCTTGAATATGCAAACAGCGTTGCACGCCGAATTGCGGAAAATGTACAAAGTAAATTACTCAAAGTGAAAACTCAATCTATATTATTACAGGCAAGCTGTGGTATTTCTGTTTCTGAACAAGATGCTTATAGTGATGCCATTTTACAACAAGCAGATCAGGCACTTTTTGCAGCGAAATCGAATGGTATTAACCAAATTCGTGATCACAGTACTATTGCAAGCTAAGACCTAAAATAGAAATTGTTTACCGAAATAATTTCTATTTTATATTGTAATTTTTTATAGATCTGGATGCCCTATTATTAGTAGAACATCATTCCATATCTTAAGAGCATACCGCTCAACATACACATATGAATCTTGGAAAACAGACAAAAAAACTTCGCTTTGTTCTTAATAAGATATTACATAATAATATCATTATGAATTGGAGCAATCTCAATAAGTGCATCTTGATTTTAAGTCTTGCATGTACGATGCATTTGCTTTGGCTATTTTGGAAAATTTTTATTTTATTGACCCCTTCACTTTGGCATTGGGTCGATATGAGTTTATTGAAATTTCAAATTTATCTCAATCTTGCTAGTTTTTTTTTATTATTGTTTTTAATTTTGCCATGCTGGTTATTCCAAGGTAAACAATGGGCTGAAACAGCTCTTCCCTATGCCATTCTCAATATTTTTGTTGCCGTGATCATGCGTGATGGCTATCTGATTGGATTATTTAGTCCAGCGACCGTGATCGCATTTATTTGTATATCTGGTTTGGGGCTAATTCTATTTGAACACCGCTTTGTCTATTTCCCTCTAATTTTTGCTTGTATTGTATATATTATTCTCAGCTATCTGACGCTAACTCATGATTTACCTTATTCGCCTTTATTTACACCTGAACTTCTTTCACCCACTTTAAATATATTTTGGGTCAGTAGCATGGCTTATTTTGTAATACCAATCGCATTTGCTAGCTTAATCCTTTGCGAAATTCTACTTTTTCAATGGCGTCATCGTGAGTCTTTAATTAAAACCCTCAGCCAAACAGATCCATTGACCACTCTGTTTAACCGTCGCCATTTCAATGAACAATTAAAAAGAGTTCAAGCAGTTGCACACAACTATGCCATTATTCTACTCGACCTTGATCATTTTAAAACCATCAATGACCAATATGGACATAGCGTGGGTGACAATGCTTTAAAACAAGTTGCTCAATGCCTAAAATCTCATTTACCTGAACAAGATCTTGTTGCTCGTTTTGGTGGTGAAGAGTTTATTTTTTCTTTACAAAATATTACGTTAGAACAAACACATGCGATTGCTGAACACTGTCGTCTCGCCATTTCATATTTGCGCATTCCTGTTTCAGCCGATAAATTTATTTCACTCACAGCAAGTTTCGGGCTAGCAATGTCAAACCCAACACAATGCATTGATTCTGTTATTCATTCAGCAGATAAAGCGCTATATATTGCAAAACAAAAAGGCCGTAATCAGGTACACATTTATCAAAGCTGATATTCATATTCATTTAAATAGAAGTTAGCTCAAGCTTTGCTTCAGCAATCCACTGAGCTATAGCAGGAACTTGTATTATTTTGTTCATATAAGCTTGGCTTTTTTGATTGGTGGGTAACCCATAACTTATTACCCTCATTACTACAGGTGCAAAAAAAGCATCGGCAATACTAAATTTACCAAATAAAAAATCTCCTGTTTGCTCATGTAGTTCCCAGATCTGTTCTACTCGCTGTAAATCATTTCGAAGGTCTGCATGCTGTTGCCATAGTTGTTGCCCAAGTTCTTTTAAATCGGCATGAATATTCATGGGACAATAAGAACGTAATGCACTAAACCCACTATGCATTTCTGCACAAAGTGAACGTGCCCTTGCACGCTCTAGAGTATCTTGTGGCCACAAAAGCTTTTGTGGAAATTGTTCAGCAAGAAACTCACAAATTGCAAATGAATCCCAAATCGAAAAATCATCAATCACTAAAATAGGTACTTTACCAACAGGATTCATAGATTGAATGGTTTGCTTAAATATCCCATCAGCTAAACCATCTAACTGGACTAAATGTTCTGTAAATTCAATGTCAAAATGGCGACAGACCAACCATGCTCTCATTGACCAACTTGAATATTTTTTATTTCCAATCCATAAATCCATGATAACCTCTTTTTATATTCGTTTTCAGTTTAATCAAATTTACAGTGCATAAAAAAGAGTGGCAAACCACTCTCTCATATTATTATATGGTCAATAGCTTATGATCTTAGAACAAGAACGAAATCCCTAAACCACCATTATAAGCTTTGTCACGACCCTCCAAATCAATACCAATGCTCGCATCGAGTTGCATACGGTCATTTAATGCATAAATTAAACCTGTACCCAAAGCATACTCATAAGGCTGGCTTTCAATTTTGCGGTAAACAAATTCTGAGTAACCTGATAAATTTCCTGCAATTTTATAGCCAACAGTTGGAATTGCAGTCACGCCCCACTCACCATCTTGAACTTGATAATTCATCGTTAAGCTTGTAGTCAGTAAGTCGTTATATTGGTAGTCTAAAGCTGTTCCAATGCTATAAATATCATCTTCTGCAGTAAATCCTTCGTTACCCGTTGCAATTTGTGCTTGCGCTAAAATTGCCATAGATAATTTATCATCATCTAGATCAATTGCTTTTTTCAAACCAATACTGACATCGCCTAAACCTGAATCATCAAATTTATCGCCCTTGTATTTGACTTGAGTCCACGCAGGACCTTGCCAACCAAGTTGTAATTCTAAACCTGATGCCAAACCTGTACGAAGTAACGTATCACCGTTTAAAGATAGTGTTTTTTGCTTAGCGCCATCAACAGTAGACTCGGTATAGTTTACGCTTGGTAAACCTTGCTCCCAAGCCACTTGTCCTACAGGTGTAATACCTGTACCAAAACCGCTTCCTGGACGATCAAATGAAAAGTCCGCAGCCATACTTCCCATACTCACAGTAGAAGCAAGGATTAAAGTCAATTTTTGCATTGTTATCATATTATTACTCAGGGCTCTATTAATTCAATTCTTTTGACATTTTCGCACCACGACTACGCAGTAACTCAAGTGTTTCTTTTTCTTCAGGTAACGCTTGTGACCAGTCAATTTGATCAAAATCTTGATCAAAAAATAGATCACTAATCGATGTTAAAATAGTTTTACCTTCTTCATCACGGGTATTTGGATTAACCTGATGATCAAGTAAGCGTAATACCGCAGGTGTACATGCTGCACTTGCTGCATCCCAAAGCGGACCATAGCTTTCTTCAGCATCCCACAAATGTAGGTTTGCTTTTGCCAGAATAAGTGCATCCAAAATATCAAGATGTACTTGTAAAGTCTGTTGTTTTTGTTCAGCCGTCAATTCTTGACCTGCTTCATAGGCTTCACAAATAGCTTCCCACCATTTAAATAAACCATCTGACCATACTGACACAGCAGGACCTTTTTCAGGATCAATAAAGTTTGGATCAAGACCGTCTGCGAGCAGACGCTGAACCTGTGCAAGATCTAATTCTTCCAAGGCTTGTAAAAAAACTTGCTGCTGCGCATTTAACATATTGATCACTCTTTCTATCTGAATAAACATTATGCCGAATTCTTGTCAACTTTATCTAGGGTCTGATGAAAATTTATACTAATAATGTATTTTTTATCTATTCAACTTAACGGTATTGAAATCAACTAACATTTTTTAATTCTAACTCATTATAAAAATATCTAAGCCATTCTAAAATTAAAGATTTAAATAAAGAAAAATTATGCATTATTTTTTAATTTTTTAATTTTTTAATTTTTTAATTTTTTAATTTTTTAATTTTTTAAAAATTCACGCATAAAAAAAGCCCCGAAGGGCTTTTTTGTATTATTTAAATGTCGACTTATGCTTCATCAAGATCAGCATCGACATCAGCAAGCTCAAGCTTACCTCCACGAATATTTTCTTTTTTCTCAAGTACATGCTCAAGACTACGTTTTACTCGTTCAATTGCACCGTGCAGTGAAGTATCAATATTTTTACCATTATGGGTAACAACGACAGGTTTTAAACCAGCAGCTTTCACTTCAATCATGCTACGGATGTCATCATCTCCGCCCTTGTCACCATTTTCATCGCTAATATGTACTGAAATTTGCGTAATACGCTCAGTATGACGCTGAAATTCATTATTCAACTCATCTCGCACATAAGTAATTAAACGATCACTATTTTGAATATTTTTATCGGTACGGATTTCAATGTTCATAAATTATCATCCTCTTTCTTTAATTGAGAGTTATAGAATTTGCACAAAATTTTATATTTTGGGCTCAATTTTAGCTTGCTGTTCCATATCAGCTTGATCATCTTCAATGTACTGGAATATACCTCCACAATTGATCGGATGAACACCTTTGAGTCTGCAGATTCGTGTTCTTATGTCTTCAATATCAAGCCTTATTGGAAAATATGCAAGTACATTTTTCAATTATTTATGAAAACAATATGAAACTTGACAACTTGTTACACTTGAATACATCTGATTGTTTTTTATTAATTTTAAAATAATTTTTTTTGATCAAAAGTCATCCAAATATTATTTTAAAATGTCTTTTGCTCTGTCTTTTAATCAATTGCTACAATTTTACATTAAAGACAGCATTTACATTATTCTTCAACGTCTGATCAGTTTTAACTTTATTTTTGCTTAATAATCTGTATCCTTAAGGCGCTTTCTTGGGGGAGAGATTAATCACATGAAACTGACTCAACTTGCAACAATTTGTGCCTTAGCAACAACTGCGACATTCACTCAAGCTGCGCCTATTTGGCAAGACTTCAGCTTAACTGGACTTTATGGTGAAAACTATGAAGTTGTCGATGAGCAACAAACAACGCTGACCGTTGAATATGCTGCAAAAGTAAAATATGCAGATGTATTCTTCTTTATGGATCGTATGCGTGGTGGTGATGACAATAAACTGACTTATTTCGAGTTATCTCCTCGTTTAAGCCTTGGTGAAGTGTCTGGAATGAAACTTTCTGCTGGTCCTGTTAAAGATGTATTAATTTCAACTACATGGGAAAGTAACCAAGACGATTTTGGTAACGATTTTGACAACTTCCTTTATGGCGTTGGTTTTGATCTTGCTATTCCTTACACACAATTTGCAAGTGTAAACTTTTACCGCGCGAACAATGACATCCAAAAAGATGACTATCAAATGACCATCACTTACGGTGTGCCATTTAAACTAGGGTCAGAAGATTTCCTAGTTGATGGTTTCCTAGATTGGTCAACTGCTGAAAAAGATGATGTTCCTCATGCAAGCGAACTCAACTGGACAACTCAGTGGAAATGGAATGCAGGTAAACACATTTCTCCAGATACACGTTTATACTTAGGTATTGAACATTCTGTGTGGAATAACAAATTCGGCATTAAAGGCAAAGACGAAAATAATGTCAGCGCTTTAGTTAAATATCACTTCTAATTCGATATTTAACAATGTTTTTGAAAAGCAAGACTATGGTCTTGCTTTTTTATTGCCTGATCAATCAGATGATCTACAATAAAATATAAATAAGCTACCATGCCGTCTTTTATGAATTTAATCATCCGCCCTGCTCAGCTACACGATATTCCATATATTATGCAAATCTACAATGCTGAAATTGAGCATGGTGTTGCAACATGGAATAATCAACCAAAATCATTAGAAGAATATCAGCAATGGTTTCAGTATTTACAGGAAGCAGAGTTTCCACTATTTGTCGCAGAAGAAACAGAAACTCAAGTCATTTCAGGCTATGCTGAATATTCCAGTTTTAGAAATTTTAATGGTTATGATCAAACCGTTGAGCATGCTGTCTATATTGATCCAAAATTTACACGTTTGGGCTTAGGCAAAGCATTAATGAGTAAATTGATTGAACATGCTACCGCTCATCACAAGCATGTTATGGTTGCAGCAATTGATTCAGAAAATATAAGTTCTATTCACCTCCATGGAAAATTAGGCTTTAAACAATCGGGTTTTATGCCCGAAGTTGGGAAAAAATTTGGAAAATGGCGTGACTTAGTGTTAATGCAATTAAATTTAGATGAATCTCATTAAATCAGAAATATATTTTAGGATTAGCATCATGATAAAAACAATTTTTTCAGGATCGCTTTGCGCTTTAGGATTAATCGCAATGACCTCCACTCATGCAGAGCTCTCTTATGAACAAGAGTTACAACAAGGCTGTGCCAAATTAAAACAATATGCCAATAATGGAAAAAAACTCTATGATCAAAAACAATATAAAAAAGCATTAGAGCAATTTAAAAATCAAGCATCTTGGTCTCAATTCTGTATGCTGAATGCTGATGATACTACAGTCAAAGTCAGCGATCGTGATGTTGCGATCGCCTATAATAATGTTGGTTTAACTTATGCCAAAATGAATCAGCCTTTATGGGCACGAGCATGGTATTTACTCAATATTCGAGATGAAATAGAACCTCAAAGTACCCGTTTTAATTTACAACAACTACCAAAGCCAAAACCATCGACAGACTTATCAGGGCAATATGTGCGTTATGCTGGTTTTGGTGAGTGGAATTACCTTACTGTCAAAAATAATAAAACGTCTTATCAAATTGAATTTGATGGCTTATATATGGGTATTCGCAGTCTGGTTTATGGACCAAATATGGGAGAATTTGATATCACAATGCCACTTTCTAAAAAACAAGCCGTTTACCGTTATGAAGATTGTAAAATTGATTTAAATTTTAAAAGTGATACTACTTCTGGAAACTCGATTAAAGTTACACAAAGTGATGGCAATTCAGGCTGTGGTTTTGGACACAATGTATATGCAGATGGTGTTTATTTTAAAGTGGAGATGAAATAATGAAATTAGAATTAATTCCTGTGTTTGAACTTAAACCTTATCATCCTAATTTACACCGCCCAAAATATCCTTACTCAAACGAAGAATATGATACATTTTTAAATCAAGTTCATAAATTAAATGGTTTTCAATACTCCCTACAGCCAATTGTTATTGGCTACAACTTATATCCAATTGAGCAAACTTCCGACTTTAATATTTTAAAAATATTACAAGATACCATTCAAAATGATAAATATGGTTTAGAAGGTGGTTTCGCACTTTGCAAGAGAACAGAAGGTACTATTACACCTCTTTTAACACATAGATGTTGTTCAGATTTGAATGATATAGATAGTTGGTTAAAACTCGCAGAGAAAGACCTTAATGGCTTCTGGATTGGTCATCCTATGCTTTCTTGTGAAATTCAGGATAACCAAATTCGATTTATTGAAGAAGAGGACGAAGAACTTGAAGATATTTTAATTCCTTTTGTCGATTTTCAAATTGCGGCTAAAGAATTAAAAGATAAACTCAAAAATATTCGCCAACAATTTTTGCGCATTGCAATAAAACATCAACTTGATTTGTCAAAAATAAATGAACTTATTCGCTTTACTGAATATGACCAAAACAAGCTTTAATATACTTTGATCATACTCAATAGAAAAATCAAACAACTAAATCAGCCAAATTACCTTTCTGTTCAAGCCATTCTTTTCGGTCACTCGCACGTTTCTTTGCCAAAAGCTTATCTAATAAACCTGCTGTGAACTGCGTATCATCCAAATCTAACTGCACCAAACGGCGAGTATTTGGATCTAAAGTCGTTTCACGTAATTGACTGGCATTCATCTCACCCAAACCTTTAAATCGGGTAATTTGTGGATTTTTTGATTTTACTTTTTTCAAAATAGACTCAAGTTCACTATCATCTAAAGCATAGTAGACATCTTTAGCATCATCTATACGATACAACGGCGGCATTGCAACATATAGGTGTCCTTCTTCCACCAAAGTTGGAAAATGCTTCACAAACAAAGCACAAAGCAATGTCGCAATATGTAAACCATCTGAGTCCGCATCGGCAAGAATACAGACTTTGCCATAACGTAATTCTGACAGATCATCACTGCCCGGATCGACACCGATGGCTATGGCAATATTATGAACTTCTTGAGATGCTAGCACTTCATCTGAAGAGACTTCCCAAGTATTCAAAATTTTCCCACGAATTGGCATGATCGCTTGGAAGTTTTTATCTCGGGCTTGCTTAGCTGAACCACCAGCAGAATCACCCTCTACAATAAATAATTCAGATTCTTCAAGCGTATGCCCAACGCAATCTGATAATTTTCCAGGTAAAGTTGGACCTGCAACAATTTTTTTACGCTCAACTTTTTTTGCGGCTTTTAAACGGCGACCTGCTTTAGCAATCATCATTTCAGCAAGTTGCATGGCAACGTCTGAGTTTTGATTGAGCCATAAAGCAAAAGCATCTTTAGCAATATTGAGCATAATATTCGATGCTTCACGGCTTGAAAGACGTTCTTTGGTTTGCCCTGAAAATTGTGGTTCTTGAAACTTGAGTGACAAAATATAATTTACGCCATCCCACACATCTTCCGCAGAGAGTTTCATATTACGTGGCAACAAGTTACGCAGTTCACAAAACTCACGCATTGCATCAGTCATACCTGAACGCAAGCCATTCACATGCGTACCGCCTTGTGCGGTTGGAATAAGGTTCACATAACTTTCTTGAACCTGTTCACCACCCTCAGCATTCCAACAAATAGCAAATTCAGCACTTGCACGCTCACCTTCACCTGTAGCAACATAAGCAGGATCAGGTACAATTTCCCGATCTTCCAGTTCATCCATCAAATAATCGACAAGACCATTCTCAAATTGCCACTCTATTGTTTCACTATTAATTTCATCAATAAACGTAATTTTTAAACCTGCAGCTAAGACAGCTTTGGCTTTTAAATTATGTTTCAGTGCTTTTAAAGCAAATTTCGGTGAATCAAAATATTTTTCTTCTGGCCAAAAACGGACAGTCGTTCCTGTGGCACGTTTAGGTGCTTTACCTTCTAAAACTTCGAGTGGTGCAACAGGTTCACCATGCTCAAATACCATTTTGTAAAGGTTACCTTGACGCTGTACTTCAACTTCCACACGATCTGACAAAGCATTGACCACAGAAATCCCGACACCATGTAAACCACCTGAAAATTGGTAATTATCTGTGCTGAATTTACCGCCTGCATGTAGTTTAGTCAGAATAATTTCAATACCACTTTGACCATATTCAGGATGAATATCGACTGGCATACCACGACCATTGTCTTCTACGGACAATGAACCATCTTTATAGACTTTTACTGTAATTTTATTGGCGTGACCTGCAAGTGCCTCATCGACAGCATTATCAATCACTTCTTGCGCCAAATGGTTTGGACGAGTGGTATCGGTATACATTCCTGGACGACGTCGAACAGGATCTAAACCAGATAAAACCTCAAGAGATTGGGCTGTATAAGACACGTTAATATTTTTCCTTTTATTTTACGGAGTAGGATAAAAATTCCAACAGCATTGGAATTTTATCTGCAAAATTTTCCATCGCATGATTGCCATGCATTTCTGTCATGATCATTGATGTATGAGATGTTGCACTATAATACCTTTCAGCATCGCGATAATCCAAAATTTCATCGCCTTGTTGCAACAAAACCAAGAGTTTGTCTGCATCCTGAACAAATGGTACGGCTAACTGCTCAAGGTCATCAAGTTGTTGCTGATCAATTATCCAATTTTCACTGACCTTATAAGGTAACTGCGAACCAATATGCTCCTGAAACAAAAGCCATGGTCGCATAGCAGGATTAATCAAAACAGCAGGTACACTATGCTTCGCGACCAATTGTGTCGCATAGAATCCACCTAAGCTACTTCCGACCAATACCACATCATCCAATTGCCTAATCAAATCAGATATTGTTTCTATGACTTGCAATGGAGGCATATTTAAATCAGGTAGATGTACTGTATACGATGTATAAAGTGTACAGTAGTCTTTTAGTTGTTGTCCTTTGATCGATAACGCGCTACTTTGAAAACCATGTAAATAGAGAATATTCATATCTAAAAAATTTGCTTTTGTTTAATAAACGCTCTAATTATTAGTGTGACCAAAATCACATTTTTGTTTTAATTTGTATGTATGACTAAATTGTCCGACAAAAAATTAAAACTTTAACGTAATCATCAGTATTTTAGAGATGTTCAGGATGAACACGTTAATACAATGATTTGAGGATTTATACCTTGATCCTCATCAAAAAGAAAGCATTGGAATGCGTATCAAGATAATTGAGGATAATGGCATATGACTAGTTTAACACCACTGCACGAAACCTATTGTAAATGGGATCGTTCTCCGCCAAGTCAGGCAGATGTATTGGAGGGTTTAGCACAGTTGCTAAGCGCACCTGTCAGTAGTGTTGCACAAGATCTAATTCGCTCTATCCAGCGTGAAGTTTTATTGAGCCTATTTGGACTAAGTAAACAAAAAGCTAAACGTTTTCAAAATTCTCCTATCGTCGAAAAAATTTATACGCTCGGATTTAATAGTCTGCAAACTTATAGCAATCATTTGCTTGCGCCAGCTTTGCGTAAAATCATTGAGCAGTTTCCTAATCTGCATGAAAAACCACTGACCTACACGCTGAACTTTTTAATCAGTGTATTAAATGGTGTATTGGGAGATTACTTACTTGCCACACATAACCCACTTGCGATTACGAGTAATTTATACGATCACTATGGTGCTTTACAGCAAGGAGATTTAGCTGGTCGTGTGGTGATTTTTTCACATGGCTTATGTATGAATCATCAGGATTGGACAAGTCGTGGTAATGGTGGCATAGGTGAAAAACTATTGGCTCAACGTGATAACAACACCATGTTGTATTTACACTACAATACAGGTCGACGTATTTCAGCCAATGGTCGTTCTCTTGCCAATATACTCGAAGATTTAGTGAAACGTAATCCACGCATTACAAGTATTGACCTAATTGGACATAGTATGGGGGGACTAGTCTCACGTAGTGCTTTGTTTTACGGCAAGCAAAATATGCATCAATGGTTACATATGGTTGAAAATTTAGTCTGTCTTGGTTCACCCCATCATGGTGCAGTATTAGAACGTTTTGGTTTTGCGCTACAAGATAAAGTAGGACGTTTCCCTTTGATTAAATTGATTAGTCACATTGTCAATATTCGCAGTAACGGTATTTTAGATTTACGTTATGGTAGTGTGCGTGATGATGATTGGGAACATAACGCTGCACGTATTGGTCAGGTTGATGATAATCGCAAACCCGCACCGCTTCCTTCACATATCAATACTTTCTTGGTTGCAGGAACACTTGAGTTTGAAAATCGTAAAAATCGCACGCTTAAAGTGATTGGTGATTATTTGGTGAGTGTAAAAAGTGCTTTAGGTGAACATCCAAATCCACGCTATCAACTAAAACTACCTGAATCGCATAAAGCTGTATTTTATGGTTTGAATCATTTTGAAATTCAATTTCACGCTGAAGTTGCAGAGCAAGTTGCAAAATGGTTTTATCCGCACCATGACGAAATTGCAGAAGAACAAATCCGTAAATACTTAATCCAACTTGAAAATCTACAAGGTATTGTAGAAACCTAAAAATAAGAAAAGCCCGTTTCAACGGGCTTTTCTTGAATCAAATTTACAAGAAAATTAAGCAGGATATTTTCTAACTAGTTGCCACAAACTCACCAAAATCAAAACAGCAAAAAATGCAAATGACCATACAGGTAATGACTGACCTAAGAAGGTCCAATCAACCATCGCACATTCGCCTGAGCCTTTGAGTACATTTTCAAAGACTGACTTCAATGGCAAAGTATCAACCCAATAATCCAAACCTGGACCACAGCTAGGCACTTGATCAGCTGGTAAGTTTTGCAGCCAAACATGACGTGCGGCTACACCTGTCGACCATCCAATCGCAAGCGTACCTAAAAAAGCATAACCACGTTTCAATCCTGTAGATTTTGGATTATGTAGAAATGCAATTAGCGAAATCAACCCAAGCCCAATTAAGCCAATACGCTGGAACACACAAAGTGGACAAGGCTCAAGTCCCTGAAAGTGTTCGAGATACAGCGCAAAAGCCATGCCTACAACGCTAGCAATAAATAAAAAACCACTGACAACACGATAACTACGCCACTGCATGGCTATTCCTCTTATTTTTTATTTCAATACATCATTTAACGTTTATCTAAATTGTTTCAAATAATGTTCAAAACTTACTGTTGTATCTTGCTCAAGTTGTTGTTGCTTGTCTTTAGATGACACTGCAAGCTGTTCAAAATACGTTAAAAGTTCATCACTTAATACATGTTCTTGGTAATTTTTTACATGTGTTAAAGCCATAAAACTACCAAAACTCCATGTACCACCATGTTTCAATGTATCTGCAATCACTTGAGCAGATAGAGTTTTTTCGACATGATTAATACGTGTTTTCATCAACTGCATTGAATTACTGTAGATGTCCGTTGCGTAGGTTTGATTGAGTAAATCAGCCAAAGGTAACATTGCCGTTATATGTAAATTCAACCAATCTACTAGCAAATACTCAGCATTCGGCTCCAAAATTTTAGCATTCGGCGCTCGACCACGGTTGACCACTTCTGCCTGATTTTGATCAATCAAATCTTGTTCACTTTCAGGTAAATCAGGACTATCTTTGAGTAAACAATACAGCGCAATCACTTCTAAGAATGCTGCGGTATCTTCATTAATCCCAATATCACTATACGGATTGACATCAACCGCACGTAATTCGACATAAGCTATACCACGGTTTGCCAAAGCTTGTGATGGGGTCTCACCTGCCTCAGGTATCTGTTTTGGTCGAACTAAACTGTAATATTCGTTTTCAATTTGTAAAACGTGATCATTGATCTGAATCGGTTCGCCATTGGCATCGTCTAAACCTAAACGACTAAAAGGTGGGTAAGGCGTATAAACTGCTTTTTGTAAATCCGCCACATAATCTTTTAAATTATTATAATGAATACCCAATTGTTTCTGCGCTGAGTTTTGATAACCAAATCGCCCCATACGGAGTGCCGTTGCATACGGTAAATATAATGTACCTTTAATCAAAGGCAATAACTGATGCTCACGCCCTGTCATAAAACACTTACAAACAGATGGACTCGCCCCAATCAAATAGGTGACAAGTGGTGTTAAGCGGATAAAGTTACGTACTAATCCCAAATAACGATGACTACGATAATCCTGCAAACTCAAAGCTTTTAAGCGGTCATCTACTTCATGTTGTTGTAATGCTTCAAACACTTCATTCGGAAATGAAATATTGTAATGTACGCCTGAAATGGTCTGCATACGGCGACCATAACGCACACCTAAACCACGACGATAAAGTGTTTTAAATTTACCAATATTAGATGAACCATACTGTGCTAGACGAATATTTTCTTCTTCGTCATCAAGCATACATGGCATGGACAATGGCCATAGTTTTTCATCTTCAAGTAAATGACGATTCACCACCGCATGAATATCTTTTAAAAAATTCAATGCTTCAGGAATATTTGCTTTAGGTGGTGTAATAAATTCCATTAAAGCTTCAGAATAATCTGTCGTAATATGCGGATGAGTCAATGCTGAACCCAATGTCTCAGGATGATTGGTCTGAGATAAAAAGCCGTTGCCTTGCATACGCAGACTTTCACGCTCGATACCACGCAGCATGCCTTTAAATAGTGCAGCATCTGCCCAAGTCGGTAAAATGGCTTGAGTGTTGGCTTCTGGTTGACTCATTGCTTACTCTCTTATCTTAAAGAACATTTTCAAATCAAATGATTCAACTGCATTATATCGTGTTTTTACGATACAAAATCATGACAATAATAAATTCAGGTTGAATATTCTTAATCCATTACGGCAATTATTTATCACAAAGTCTACCGATAAGACATCTGAAATTTGTGATTTGCTTTATAAATGATGACAAAACAAGATCTAATTCAAAATTATGAGTATTCATTGATCTTTTATTTATGCTGAAATATTGAAATTAAGGCATCAAGCTTGCGATATAAGCACGATGATAAGTTACTGATTTAACAAAAATCAGCTTGAAATTTAGACTAAATCTATCATTTTAGAATGTAGGGCAGTCTAAAATCGAATTGTTTCTAAAACACTGTAAAAGCTTGATCATTCAAGCAGTACATCATCTCCCCATCATCCATCCACTTTTTTAAGAGGAACGAGATATGAAAAAAACACTAATCGGTCTAACGCTCATGACCGTTCTAACACTATCAGGCTGTGCGACAACACTCAGTAAGCCTCGTACATTTGATCAATTGGGACAGTACACTACAGTTCCCCTAAATGATCACAGTTATCGAGTCAGCTTTCAGGGCAACAGCAATATGAGCTTTGGTACAGCAGAAGAAATTACGCTATTAAAATCTGCTCAAGTCGCCCTGCTCAATGGTTTTAATTATTTCAAAGTACAAGATGATCCAAGTAACCGCAACCAACAACCACCACGTAAAGCTGTGGTTTACCCAACGCCAAGCTATTATCCTTATGGATGGGGTTACCGTCGTCCGTATTGGAATGATCCATTTTATGACATGCCTCAAGTTGTCACACTTGATCCAGTACAAGTAGCATATACCATTGATTGTTTTAAAGATAAAAAATCTGCCCCTGATGATGCTTTTGATGCTCGTCTGATTTTACAATCTTTAGGACAAAAATATGGACTTAGTCCGACAGGACAGGTCATACAACCTGAACCAACTACGGTAACATCGAAGTAGACATAATTAATTTCAAAACAACGATACAGGACGATCAATGAGCGGAACTGAAACTACAGATATCCCGAGCCTAAAGCGCAGTAAACGCCTTGCAACCATTGCGCTGATTGTGGCTGTATTGGTTTGGATTGCGTTAATCATTTCCGCCAAACTTCTCCCTGAATATGTATGGCTCATTCATATTTTCATGCTCGGTGCAGAAGCGGGTGTGGTTGGCGGCCTTGCCGATTGGTATGCCATTACTGTTCTGTTTCGTAATCCTTTCGGGAAAATTCCAATTCCGAGGTTTTTACGTGATCACACCGAAATTATTCCACGTAACAAAGCCCGTATTGCCGAATCGATGGGTAAGTTTGTACAAGAAAATTTTCTCTCTCCACAAGTGGTCGAAAGAAGTCTAAATAATACTGACTTGAGTCTTGCTATCGGGAAATGGCTCGCTAATCCGAAAAACAACACTCAAATTGTTGATGTTATTCAACAAACAGTACCGAAAATTTTTGAATTTATTGGTCAAGAACAAATTGGTCGTTTTATTCAAAACAACAGTGTGCAATGGATTCGTAATACGCGTGTCAATCATCTTGCAAGTGAAATGTTACGTGCTGTTTTAGAAAATGATTTTCACCAAGATGTATT
Organism: Acinetobacter sp. TY2; assembly: GCF_046269225.1. Taxonomy (NCBI): domain Bacteria; kingdom Pseudomonadati; phylum Pseudomonadota; class Gammaproteobacteria; order Moraxellales; family Moraxellaceae; genus Acinetobacter; species Acinetobacter sp. TY2. The sequence continues at coordinate 79,637 of NZ_JBJZOR010000005.1, read as the reverse complement.
ACAGCGTGGACTTGATGTTGCCCACGAATGGATGATGAATCACCCTGAGAAAACTCGTGAATTGACTCAAAAGCTATTTAAAGAACTTGGCGTTTCTCGCCTTGCTAAAGGTGCAAGTTGGATTGGGATTGATGTTGAGCAACGTACCATTGATTCTTTACTTACCAAAGTCGAGTCAATGCTTGCTGACCCTGAGCATCCAATGCGCCAGCACATTGAAGATATTGCCAATGAACTCAAAAACCAGCTTGCAGATTACAACAGCCCTGCAAGCCTACGGTTAAACGAAACAAAAAATGCACTTTTGGACAGTGAGTCTGTACTAAATTTTATGACAGGTGCTGTCGTAATTTTATGTGATGGTATTAAGTCCGATTTAGAAAAATCTGATTCAGGCATTGCTATGAATTTGCGTGTTGCTATACAGCAAGTGGGTGAAAATCTGTTGCTCAATCAATCTGTTCGCGACCTGCTCAATGACCGTATGAGCGGTATTGCAATCAATTTAAGTGATCAATATAGCGAAAAAGTCATTCGTTTTATTAGTGAGCGTATTCACGAATGGGACTCTCGTGAAATGATTGATAAAATTGAAAATGAAGTCGGTGGTGACTTACACATGATTCGTGTCAATGGTGTGGTGGTTGGCGCATTTATTGGTTTAACGCTCGGTGTGATTCGTGCCATTATTGATTTTGTAATTTAAGTAAAAATCCTTTCCATCTAACATAAACTGATAATTCATTGCTAAACTGAAATACATTAAAAAGCTCATTCTTGCAATAATGAGCTTTAGATGTAAACTTATGATTCAAAATGAAATATGGATTTTAAAATACTAAAATTTGATTTCACATCAAATGTTTATACAGATATTAGACAGCATCATTTTGATTTTTCAATCAAGAATAATGGATGATGTATTTTAAATTTACGTTAAATCTTTTTATGATTGAACTTAAATGACTTTTTGATCTAATTTAAACAATTGATTTAAAGATGTATAAAATGTGCGACCATCTAAATTGAGGTCTACTTCAATTCCTGACTGCAAAAGAATTCTTTTGCCTACTTCAACTTCTTTTGAACCTTGACGTGTATTTTGCATTTTATTTAAGGGAATTAAAGAAACGATTATTTCCGTACCATTTTTAGATTTTGCAACTAAACTATTTTTTTCTAACAACGTATATCCTATTTTTTAATGCCTTTCCAACATGGAAATGGCTTGAACATTAAATTCCAGACGATAAAAAAGCACTAAAAAGTGCTTTTTTAAAGCATCTTACAACTTATACTGCAACGATGTTTACAGCATTTGGACCTTTAGGACCTTGAGTAATGCTGAATTCAACTTGTTGGCCTTCAGCCAAAGTTTTGAAACCTGAGCTAGCGATTTCGCTGAAATGAGCAAAAACGTCTGGACCTGATTCTTGTTGAATAAAACCGAAACCTTTAGTTTCGTTGAACCACTTAACAGTACCTTTAACAACAGTTGCATTTGACATAGTAAAATCCTACTAATTTTTAATAAATTTAGCCGTTTAACGGGCTAGTTATAACTTTGAAAATAATAAAGCATGAACTTAAAATCTAAAAAACGAAGGATTATAAACTAAAACTGCGATACTAAAGAAGATTTACCGAAACAAGACTTTTTTTTCTAGTCGAGAAGTATTATACCAAAAAAAACCAAATAATCAAGCAAACCATGAGCTATATTATCTTTTGAATCCAACTTATTCACAAAAACTATTGATATATAAGTAAATTTAAATATTTACATTGTTGAAAAAATATTCTTTCCAAATATCTTAGCTATATTTAGCTTTACGAAAAGCCAGATAAAATGTCTGGCTTTTTATACAGCTCATAAACTACAACTATTTGCTCCAACCAAATTTTTTAAAAATCACCAAGCCTTCTGATGACTTTAAAAAGTCTATAAATTTCTGTGTTTCCGAGTTTTTCTTGCCTCGTTCCGTCAATGCCACACCCATATCACGATAAATTACCAAATCACGTTCAATCGGAACAATTTGACCAATATTCGGATTACTTACACCCCAAATATTAAAAACTAACCAAGCATCGTAACTTTTATCTTCTTCCCAAGCCTTTTTTGCTAAACCTGTATTTTGTGCATATAAAGCAATATTTTTACGGAAATCTTGGGTTAATTGAATTGTACCCGTCCTCCCAGCAATATCTTCCCACATACCGACTTGCCCCGCACCATGCGTCACTAAAACTTTTATATTTGAGTTCGCTAAATCTTTAAAGCCTTTTATATGCTTAGGATTACCATCTCTCACCAATATTGCAGCAGGACGTAAATATAAAGGCTCAATTGATAACTTAACAATTTGATCTAAAAAGGTGATTTCTAAATCCGACATCATGGCTTCAGAGCCGCTATAGAAAATATCTGCATCAACTTTCGCTTGATCGACCCATTGTTTGGTTGGCCCAGCCGTAACTTTAACTTCTATCCCAGTTTGATTCTGAAATTGTTTAGCTGCTTCCTGCATGGCTGGAGCAGGACCTACTGGGCCATAAACATGTAATGCTGCCAACGTTGGCATCGCAAAAGAACAAAGTACTAGAGATAATGCATAACGATTAAATTGAATTTTTTTGAACATTTCTATTTCCTTGAAGTAGATTAAAAATAATTTAATCGCGTCATTCATGTGCCTTTTTTCATTTGATGCCATTGGTTAAACGATTTGATGTAAATATGTATCCACTCTATCGCTTATTTTAATCCGCAATATCTGAGTAATTTTCTTCGTCACATTTATACAAATTACTTCTGTCTAGAGTAAAACTGTACATGAGTGAAGTTCGGCTATTTAGCTCTAAAAAATGACCTGCTACACTCAAAGCAATCTTTTTAATCAAATTTGTTCGTCATGATCGAAATCCATTCCAAACTACCTGCACAAGGCGTGACTATATTCAGCATCATGACAGCAATGGCACAACGCTTAAATGCACTCAATCTTTCTCAAGGTTTTCCTGATTTCCCTGCTCCACCAGATTTATTGCAAGGCCTCAGCCAAGCAACTTTGGATGGATATAACCAATATGCACCAGGTGATGGTTTACTCAGCTTACGTGAAGAAGTCGCTAAGCTCTTTGTTCAGCGTGACCAATTGAAGTTTGACCCTGTCACTGAAATCACCATTACCCCAGGTGCAACCATTGGTATTTTTAGTGCTATTCAAGCCATTGTACATCCAGGCGATGAAGTCATTATTTTTGACCCCAGTTATGACAGCTATTCGCCAAGTGTTCAATTGGTCGGAGCTAAAGCCGTTCACATTGCACTGAATGCACCTGAGTTTTCGGTCGATTGGAATCAAGTCAAAGATGCCATTTCTGCAAAAACACGCATGATCATTGTTAATACACCACACAATCCAACTGGAGCAATTTGGTCAAAACAAGATTGGTTAAATTTAATTGAACTGATTGAAGATAAAAATATTATTGTGTTGTCAGATGAGGTCTATGAACATTTAATTTTTGATCGTCACAAACATTATTCAGCACTCTCATTTCCTGAATTGCGCCATCGTAGTTTTGTCGTTGGCTCTTTTGGTAAAACCTTCCATGTAACAGGTTGGAAAACAGGCTACTGTGTTGCAGCACCCGAGTTAATGAAAGTCTTTCGTCAGGTTTATCAGTTTGCCAATTTTTGTGGTGTAACCCCTGTGCAAATTGCACTTGCCCAGTATATGCAACAACATCCTGAACATATCTCAGGTTTATCGAGTTTCTATCAACAAAAACGTGATTTATTTATTTCAGGTATTCAACAATCTAAATTCAGTCTACTACCTTCTTCAGGCACATTTTTCCAAAACGTTGACTATAGTGCAATTCGTCCTGATTTAAATGATGTAAACATGTGCAAATATCTCGCTGAAGAACATAAAATTGTCGCTATTCCTGTTTCCGTTTTTTATCAAAAAGCACCTGAAAATTTACGTCTCATTCGTTTTTGTTTCGCCAAAAAGAATGAAACGCTCATTCAGGCAGGTCAAATTTTGAATCAAGTATAAATCGCCCTTCATACATTATAAAATGTTCAAAAAATAAAGCCTGAGTTACCCAAATACTCAGGCTTTTTCAATGAGGTCTGTTATATTGAGAACTAGATAAAGACAACAGAATATTCAGTAGAATAACAATGCCAACGCACTCAGATATGATTCATCAACCTAAATTTTGGAAAACCTTTTTAATTTTTCTAGTTCCGCTCATCGTCACCAATATTTTACAAAACCTATCGGGCACAATTAATACCATCTATGTTGGACAAATGCTCGGTGTCGATGCCATTGCGGCTATTTCGGTATTTTTTCCTATTTTATTTGCAATGATGGCATTTGTAATTGGTCTATCTACAGGTGCAACAGTTTTAGTGGGTCAAGCATGGGGCGCACAGGACATCACGAAAGTCCGTCAAATTGTTGGTGCAACTTTATTTATGACACTAATTGGCGGAACGCTGATCGCATTTCTTGGTGTGGTATTTGCACAAAATATCTTGGCTTTACTCGGTATTGACCCTGATATTATGCATTTATCTTTGCCTTATGTTCAATGGATGTTGGCAGGTAGTCCATTCTTGTTTATTTACATCATTTACACCTCTATTTTGCGGGGTGTAGGCGATAGTACTACTCCTTTAATTGCATCAGGGTTGACTATTTTTGTTGGTTTAATTATCACACCTGTTCTGATTAAAGGGCTTTTTGGTTTTCCAAAATTGGGCATTATTGGCCCTGCGATTGCCACGACATGTGGTTTTATGAGCGTTCTATTTTTCTTATACAATTATCTAAAGCGCAAAGAACATCCTTTACGCTTATGTCCAGAATTGATTCAAAATATTCGCTATCAACCTGAACTGACTCGTTTAATTTTAAAATTAGGCATTCCAACGGGTGTACAAATGGTCACAAACTCTGTGGCTGCACTAGTGATTATTGGTCTGATCAATCAATATGGCTCGCACGCTACAGCGGCATATGGTGCAGTCAATCAGGTTTTAAATTATATTCAGTTCCCTGCGCTATCTATCTCTATTGCTGCTTCTATTTTTGCAGCACAAGCGATTGGTGCAGGTAAGTCAGATTCTCTATCTAAAGTGACACGAACGGCTTTATGGATGAATATCATTATTACAGGTAGCCTGATTACATTGGCTTATTTGTTCTCAAAATATCTTATGGCAATGTTCATTACCGATCCTGCTGTCATTGAACTTGGACAACAGTTGCTCTTTCTTGTGCTGTGGTCAATTTTATTTTTTGGTGCGAGTGCCATTTTTGCATCGATTATGCGTTCAAGTGGCACCGTTTTAATGCCCATGCTGATCAATATTTTTGCGATTGTATTGATTGAAGTTCCTTTTGCTTATTATTTTAGTAGCATCTGGGGTTTAAAGGGCATTTGGTATGCTTATGCGCTGACATTCTTTAGTATGTGTATTGCTCAGGGGCTGTACTATCAATTTGTATGGAAGAAAAAAACCGTTGAAAAATTGATTTAATATCAAATATAAATACATAAAAAATGCGAGCACATAACTCGCATTTTTTATGCCTAAACATTAAGTCTAAATTACCATGCTAAACGGTAACGCTCTAACTCATGTGCCTCAATTTCTACTGTTGACTGATCTTTAAAGTCGAGCAAAATATCATTTTTAATGGCGGAAAGTCGAAAGTCTTCTCTATGCCGTGGTCGAGCCAAATCAACATTAATAATTCGCTTAATTCGTCCTGGATGAGGTTGCATCACTACAACCCGATCTCCAAGTAAAACGGCTTCTTCTACATCATGTGTAACCAAAATTGTGGTGATTTTTTCTGAAGCCCAAATACGCTGAAGCTCTTGCTGTAAATTGGCACGAGTTAAGGCATCCAATGCACCAAAAGGCTCATCGAGTAATAAAATTTGTGGTCGATTGACAAGGCTACGAGCAATTGCAACACGTTGACTCATCCCACCAGATAACTGACTTGGATACGCCTGTTTAAATGCACTAAGTTGTACCAATTCAAGATGATAATCAATTAGTTCCTGCTTTTCTTTTTTCGATAATTTGCTGTTGTCCAATGCCAAAGCTACATTTTTTTCAACCGTCAGCCATGGAAATAAACGGTGATCTTGAAAAACAATACCTCGTTCTAAACTTGTCCCCTGAATCGCTTGACCATCAATACTTATCTTGCCGTTGTATTCACCATCTAAGCCAACCAAAAGGCGTAATAATGTTGATTTCCCACAGCCACTATTACCCACAATACTAATAAATTCACCGGGTTGAATATCTAAATTAATGTGTTCTAATACTTTCAGCGGCTCGCCTTTGTTCGGAAAATATTTGTCTAATTGCTGAATTTGAACATGCCCAGCTATTTTTACGTGTTGATTCATTTGATCTATTTACTCACTTTTACCCATATTCACTCAAGTAATTGGGTCACATTATTTTTCTGAAGGCTGGCGCCAACGTAAATTGTAATTTTCAAAAAATTGTGCGGCTTTGGATAAAATCAATCCAATAACAGCAATCACCACCATGCCGTACAGCACAACTTCCATTTTAAATACATTCTGTCCATCTAAAATTGGGTTGACGACCCCAAGATCTGATACAAAGAAATACTCTGCGCCAACCGTCGCCATCCATGAAAAGACCAAAGCAATATTTAAACCGGCAAAAATACTTGGTGCTGCCGCAGGTAAAAGCACTTTAAAAAAACGATGTGTGGCACTCAATTGGAAAATATCGGCAACTTCATACAAGCGATGAGGTACATTTTTAATACCGTCGTAGGTATTGAAAAAGACAGGATAAAAGACCACAAGCGCGATAAAAATAACTTTAGACAATTCGCCATGACCGAACCACATAATCATCAATGGAATCCATGCAAATACAGCAACATGCTTAATGGCATTGAGCGTTGGAGAAAAGAATCGGTCTGCCCAAGTGTTTAATCCAAGTACTAGTCCTGCACTCACCCCCACCAAGCCTCCTGCAATAAAACCTGCCAAATTCCGAATCAAACTTGCTAGTACATTTTCTCTCAGCTCACCTGACTGCCACCCTTTAACGAACTCATCCCAGACCGTAGAAAGTGGAGGTAAAAATGCAGCATCAATCCATTTTTGTTGTGCCGAGACACTCCAAACCAACAATAAAATAATAGGAATGACTGCACCACGATAATCTATTTTTTTCATCGTTCATTCTCCTACTTTTGTAGATGCCAAGCCTTAAATGGACGTTGTAACAAGCTAATCAATACATCAAAGAAAAAGCCCACTAACCCAATAATCACCACTGTTGCCATCACCACATCAAGTTGAAAAATTTGACGACCATAGACCATGATGTAACCAATCCCCTCACTTGATGCCAATAACTCTACAGCCACCAAAGCTCCCCAAGCACTCGCGAGCGATAAGCGTAATCCGCCAACAAAGCTAATTAATGCACCAGGGAAAATCAGATTTTTAAACTTTGACCACACACTAAGTTGATAGACATCTGCTACTTCTGTCAGTGAAGATGGAATATTGCGTACACCTTTATAAATATTGACTGTCATGGGTAACAACGCTGCTTTTGCAATCAAAATAACCTTTAAGGCTTCATCAATTCCGACCACTAAAACCAGTAATGGAATCCATCCCACTACTGGGACAAGATTTAATATTTTAAAAATTGGCCATACATAGGCTTCAATTGTTTTCGATAAGCCCATACCTAAGCCAAGAAATATAGCTATCGTAATGCCTGCACCAAAACCATAAAGAATACGAACGAGACTTACGCTTAAATTGCTCCACAACTCTCCACTGCTATAAAGATCTTGTAGTGCTATCCACACCGCTTGTGGCGCAGGGAGGAGAAGTGGATTGACCCAACTTTTTTCGACAGCAACATACCAAAGTAATAAAATGCTTAATGGAAAAATCCCTCCAATAATCCATTTCACTGCTTGGCTTGTTTTTAAAAAATCAATAATGCCTAACGTTCTAGCTTGCCTATCTAAACCTACAACAGTTTCTATAGGCTTCAATGCAATCTCCTCTGACATACTCACACTCCCTTTTCAGCACACTGCTTATTTGGTTGCCCAAAAATTCTGCAAGTTCAGTGTTTTCAATGCATTATTGACATATTTTGGTTCAACCCACTGATCAACATTAAAATCACCACGAATTAGTTTTAAATCCTGACCTGCTTTTAGTTTTTGTTTAATCAGTGAGATACTCGCCTGATTAAATACAGGTGCACTATGAAGCTTTAAATCTACACCTGTATTGGCTTTGACAAAGGCGTTATACGGTAGTCCTGACTTCGCCCAAAGCTTAAATAATGCATCTTTATTGGCAGGGTTACTCTCCCATGCAGCTTGCTTGACCAAAACATTCACTACTCTTTGTACAGTTTCAGGATACTTCTGTTCAAACTTTGAATTAACCAGAATATAGCCCGAACTTTGATACAAGTTTGGTTCTTGCTTAGTTGAATAAATAATTTTGGCAATACCACGATCAACGACTGGGAAAATGGATTGATTGGTATAAAGACCATCAATATCCCCACTTGCCAATGCCGAATAACCGACAGGACCATCCATATTGACAAAACGGAAATCCTTTTCAGTAAAGCCATGCTTTTTAATGACATTATTAATAGCTAAATGGACACTTGTACCTTTAAAGAAACCAATCCGTTTCCCTTTAAGATCTGCCCAAGACTTCGCTGTTGAACCTGTTGGAACAGCCAAGTAGGTATTATCTTCACTTCCGCCAATGGCAATCAGTTTCGTATCTAAACGGCTTGCTTTACCAATTAACGCAGGTAGGTCTCCAAGCCAAGTAATATCGACTAGACCATTGGCATAAGATTCATTAATTGCAGGCCCTGCACCCTTAAAATTGTTCCATTGCACCTTAATGCCATCTTTTTGAAATTCCTTTTCAAGTAAGCCTAAAGTTTGTGTTGTTGCATAATAATTACCATAAGGCACAGGACGATTTCCTGTTCCAACCAAAGGTGATGCTAAACGAATCACAGTCGGTTTTGCTTCAGCAGCAACAGTCTGTAAAGATGGAATCCATGTTGCTGTTAAAAGTACGCCAGAGATAAAAACTTGAGTAAAAGAGCGCATCAAAAATTCCTCTAAATTATAAAATAAGGGTTAAAATCCAAACTGAAATTGCGCAACAACTTCATTATATTTTTGGTTGAAAATTTCGTTATTGACATGGTTTAAGTTCAATTGGAACTTGGTAGTTTCTGCAAAAAATGCATTTAAACCCAATGAATGGATATCAATCTGTTGATTCGTTAAGTCTTTATCTCGATCAATGGTGTCGTAACGATAAAATGCTTGATAAGACTTCGGCCACCAATCGTCATAGCGCCCTTGATTTCGGAAACCTTTGACAAATTGTTCACCTAAATTCCAGAACAATGTTCCTGTCTGTGACTCACTTTTGCGGTTACGAGTCTGTTGCTGACCAATATAAGTATCATCTTCACCTTTGACATATTCGTACGTCACACCAAAAGGGTGATGGTTATAATAAACATCAAAGCCTTGACGTAAAATATCGCCTTTACCTGCAAATGCCGCACTATTACCATTGATATCAAATAAGTTACTTTTCCCTTGATACCAAGACAAACCAAAGCTCAATTCGCGTAACCATGAGTTATATTCTGCTGGCACGGTATAACGCAGACGTCCAATAAAATTCTTATCATCGTTGTCATCAGACTTATTTGCACCATTACCATTGACTACACCAAAAGCATAAGTCAATAAAGGTGAACGATAGTTATACCCATAATCCACAGTTGGAAATGCATCACCACGCACCACAAGACCTACTTCACGTAGTGCTAAACCGTAACCATATCCAGGTAAACTAAACAGTGCATTATTGATGGTTGGTTTTAAATCTTCTGTTGCTTGAACTTCCTGACCAAAAGGTAATAACTGTTGCCCAAGCGTCACCGATAAGCGTCCTGTATCCTGACTTAAAGTCGGTAAAACGTTATAAATCAATTGTGCATCGAGTAAATTTAAATAACTATTATTGGTTCCAGACTGCGGTGATGTACCAAAACGTAAATTAAAGTCGAGGTTTTTACCCTCTTCATAATCTCTAAATAAATTCCCAGTAAAGCCGACTTGCACTGCCCCTAAGTCAAAGGATGAACGACGATGATTCACCGCTGAACCTGTATTTAGACCTGTCGGTGGTGTGGTTTGTGGTTCATCAAGATAAGATGCTTTGGTCTGTACAACCCCATTTATTTGCAATTGGCGTGCAGATAATGCTGTTTTAGTATCTCGTTCACGTTGTACCTGATATTTAAAGTTTTCAAGATCACTTTGTAAGCCTTGAACATCAGCTTGAGTCGCAAAACCTTGACTTCCCTCTTCACCATCTACATTTTGCGCGAGTTCACCATCAATACTTTCTGAAACAATCGTTTCTTCAACAGTACCCTTTCGTACTTGAGTATCAGATACCTGCCCATTTTCTTGTTGTGATTTGAGTTGATTGAGTTCAGTTTTCAACAGATTTAATGATTTTTCTAACTGACTAACCTGTTGTTGTAGCTGATTTACATCTGGTGCTGCATGTGCCAATGCAATACTGGCACTTAGTAATGAAAATGTCGCTAGACTTTGTCGAATGTGTTGCTTCATGAATCGAACCACCTACAGTTTTGCAAGCGATACATCGGTTGATTTAATCAACACAATGACCTGACTGCCAATTTGTAAGTCCAATTGTTCGACTGAACGTGTGGTAATAACTGAAGTAAAAATACCGGATGCCGTAACAACATCGACTTCAGAAACAACATCACCTTTAATAATTTCTTGAATTGTGCCTTTTAACTGATTTCGCACATTAATAGATTGGATAGTCAACTGAATAATTCCTATAAAATAACTTAGAATTAATACTGCCTAAAATTTATAATAATCAAAAATAATATAATCATCTTTTTATATCTTATTTTATAAAATAAAAAATTAGACTTCAGAAATACGACTCTCTATATATTTTAAATCATGAATAATAATATTTTCATACTGCCAAAAAACGACATTTAAATTAACTAATTTTTTAATCTCTTTATTAATCGTTTGCCTTGATGAAGATAATAAGTCAGCAAGGTCATGTTGTGAAATTTTGAGCTTTATTTCCAAACCATCTGGATGTGAAACACCATACTGCTGTACAAGTTTCCATAAGACATGACAAACTTTTTGATGCAAATTTGCCACCTGTGAAAATTTAATTTCATGCAATAATGCATACATCCTTTGTGAGAGTATCTGCAATACATCTTGATATAAGGTATTGTTATTATTTAATTCGTTCTGAATAATATGACGAGGAACAACCAAAACTCGAACTAGATTAAAAGCATAATAATCGTAATCAATTTTTTGCTGATTTAAACAAGGCAATAGATTAATGACGTTCTGTTCTGAATAATAATTAAAGGCATGAAAACGCCCCAATGGGCTTAAATAGCCAATTTGAATAATTCCATCAATCAAGATATACAACGCATCTGTGCAATTATCCTTACTTAATATTAATTCTCCTTTTTGATGTTTTTTAGTATACGACTTGGTTATTATATTATCCAATCGATTATTAGATATATTTTTAAAGACATTCCTTAAAACACATACATTATCATTTAATGAAAAATCATAAAATTCCATAAATCCACCTTATATTTATCAATATAATATTAGATGGAATATGGAAATTACTCGAATCATTTATTATTCATAAAATATCAATTTTTATGCAAAGCCTTAAATATTGTTTATAAAAAATATACTTTACGAAACTTTTTCATAAAAGCTTTCTTCACCATAATTTAAATGTGAAATATCACGTTTCACCTCTTGCTTTAATGCTTTACTCGGTTGACCGTCAGCACCTACAGGAATATCACCTTCTAAAGTCACACGGCGCACCACACGATGTTGATCGCCATAATCATTGATAGCACGATGTTGTGTCGCACGGTTATCCCAAATAGCAACATCACCTGCTTCCCAACGCCAACGTACAATATTTTCAAGTTTTAAAATATGACTCTGAAATAAATCAAATAATTTACGTGAATCTGTCGAGTTATAGCCCACAAAACTTTTAAAGAAATGCCCTAACAATAAGGTTTTTTCACCTGTTTCAGGATGCACACGCACCAAAGGATGCTCTGTTTCATACTCAGTTGCTGTAAAAATTTCACGATATTTTTCACGTTGTTCCGTGGTGATACTTGCTGATGCTGCATAGTCATAACTATTGCTATGCACTGCCCTTAAAGAATCAGCAAGTACTTTAAGTGATTCAGGTAAGTGTTCATACGCAGCTGTCGTATTTGCCCAAACCGTATCACCACCGACTTCAGGGGCAATGACGCTACGTAAAATTGAAGCTTTAGGGTAATTTTCAATAAAAGTAATATCGGTATGCCACGTATCTGCACGACCACCACGAGAGTCCAATTCTAAAATATGGTTTGAACCCTTTTTAGTGGGTACCGTTGGGTGATTCAATGGTGTCCCTAGACGAGCAGCGAAGGCTTCTTGTCCAATGTCATCTAGCTGATGCTGACCTTTAAAAAAAATCGTTTTATATTGTAATAGCGCTTGATTGATTTCATTGACCACATCCTCAACAAGATTCGATGATAAATCTACTCCTGAAATTTCAGCGCCAATACGCCCACCAATCGGTTTTACTATAATGTGTTGATAGTTATAACTCATTTTTTATTCCTCAATTGTCATTTTGCTTCTATGCGTCAAAGTGCATATCCATGATTTGATAATGAAGAATCTGTTTATGCAAATCTGTCAAAAAATTGACATTTTTTTTCTGCATTTCTGATAAAGAAAAAATTAAAAAGAATATAAGTACAAAAAAACCCGCTTAAGCGAGTTTTTTATTTTAAAAAATTAATTACATATAAATTATTTAGGCTCTAATCTTTTACTTAACTTGGTTGCCATTGCAGTAATACGTTGGTAACCCGTTGGTAAAACACGTTGAATAAGATCGAGTGTTTTCGCATCATTACCAATCAACAAACGACGTTTGTTTTTCAACACTGCATCTAAAATTTGTTGTGCTGCTTCTTCAGCAGGCATACGCAATAATTTATTGAATGCTTTAGCCGATTTTTCAGGATTCATGCCCATTGATTTGATGCTATCACTCATACGTGCATCATTGGCAATATTGGTACGAATACCTCCTGGATGTACACTAAGCGCACTCACACCACTATTTTCAATGTCTAATTCTTGACGCAAAGATTCAGTAAAACCACGCACCGCAAACTTAGTTGAGTTATATGCAGATTGAGTTGGCTGAGCGGTTAATCCAAATAAACTTGAGGTATTGATGATGTGACCTTCACCTGTTTTTTTCAAATACGGAAGAAATTCTTTTGTACCGTACACTACGCCCCAGTAGTTAATACCCATGATCCATTCAAGGTCTTCATAATTTGAACCTTCAACTGTTGAGCCCAATGCAACACCAGCATTGTTAAAAATCATATTCACAGAACCATGATTTTGTACTGTTTCTTCAGCCCAAGTACGCACTTCTTCAAGTTTAGCAACATTGACTTTTTTAGACGTTACACGAACATTATAAGGTTTCACCAATTCTACAGTTTCAGCTAAACCCTTTTCATTTACATCACTAAGCGATACATGACAGCCTGCTTTCGCCAAGAGTACAGCAAGCTGCTGTCCCATACCTGAGCCCGCACCTGTGATTGCCGCAACTTTGTTTTTAAAATTTTTCATTTTTTGTCCTTTTTAGTCAACCACACAGATTTTGAAGCTGCGTAGTACGTGTTTATTACTATAAATTTGACAATACATATTGTCAATATACAATACTGATGATTCATACCCAAAAACGATATAAATATATTCATCGGCTTCAATGCTGTTTATTGGTAAAATCCACTTTTGCACGGTTAACTTGGCTTCTATTCTTATGACATACGTAGACTCAAATACAGAGATACACCCTGACGCACAGGCAAAACCTGTCAAAAAAATCATTAAAGAACGTCAGTTTAAAGGCATGTCACTCACTGAGCGTAAACAAGCACGTCGTGAAAAACTCATTGAAGCGGGCATTGAAGCCTACGGCACACATGGCTTTTTTTCGGTAACTGTTAAAGATATTTGTATAGAAGCGAAGCTAACTGAACGCTATTTTTATGAATCCTTTAAACGCAGTGAAGATTTGTTTCAAACTATTTTTCTCAAATTGATTGATCAAATGCAAAAAACACTGCTTACAGGCGTAATGAAAGCCTCTCCTAATCCTGAAAAAATGGTGCATTCAGGTTTAACCTCACTCTTTAAAATGCTCAAAGATGATCCACGCACTGCACGTATTATTTATATCGATGCTATGCTCGTTCAAGAACTGCATAACCAAGCAACTATTCATGAAACGATGACTCAATTTGATCGTATGATTCATGCTTTTGTAAGTTTGATGATGCCCAATATTTCTCGTTCTGAACAAGAGATTTCATGGGTTGCCACAGGACTGAATGGCTATGTCACCCAAATTGCAGTACGCTGGGTTATGGGAGGGTTTAAACAATCCCTTGAAGATGTCGTCATGGCATGTGAAACCGTATTTTTGTCATTATTAAATACATTTTCGAGTAAATAATTGAAAAAATTTACAAAATAGGTATTTTTTCCAAAAAAAATTAGATCAATAAGTATTTTTTATTGATCTAATAAATATATGATTATATTGATGATGTAAAAAAATTGTCACAAATCTTTGCTAAAAAATGCAGATATGATTTTTTTTGCAATGATACTGTCACAATTAAACCTTGTAATAAGCCTGTCATAAATAAAAACGGTCAACCGTTTCATTAATAGGGTATTGCGTTGTGAAAGATGACTATATTTTAATCGTCGATGACGAACTTCCGATCAGGGAAATGATCCATACCTCATTGGATATGGCTGGATTTCAGTGTTTACAAGCTGAAGATGCAAAACAAGCGCATCAAATGATTGTCGATCAACGTCCATCTCTGATTCTGCTAGATTGGATGATGCCTGGTGGTGTCAGTGGTGTAGACTTGTGTCGTCGCCTTAAACGTGATGAAAATCTAGCAGAAATCCCTGTGATCATGCTGACTGCACGTGGTGAAGAAGACCATAAAGTACAAGGTCTTGATGCAGGTGCAGATGACTACATGACCAAACCATTTTCAACCCGTGAATTGGTGTCACGTATTAAAGCGGTACTACGCCGTGCCAATGCGCTTAGCGGTGAAAAAACCATTGATGCCAATGGATTGATTCTTGATCCTGTCAGCCAACGTGTCAGCTTTAGTGATCATATTTTAGAGATGGGACCAACCGAATACCGTCTACTTGCCTTTTTTATGACCCATCCTGAACGTGCCTATACTCGTGCTCAATTGCTCGACCAAGTATGGGGTGGCAATGTGTATATTGAAGACCGTACCATTGATGTTCATATTCGTCGTTTGCGTAAAGTGCTTGAACCTTTTGCAGCAGACCGTTATGTTCAGACCGTTCGTGGCACAGGTTACCGTTTTTCGACCCGTGCCGATGTCGCTTTAGGCTAACACTTTTCAGGTAATTTTTTGTTTTATGTATGAACCCTACCCCGTCCCTGATCTTGCAAATGAATATAAAAAGTTTCGTTATAGTAGCTTATGGGCATTTGCAAAACAGGACTTAAAATTACTGGTCTTTTTACTGGTCATTGCCTGTTTTATTGGATTAGGTGCTGGGTATTTTTGGATCTGTATTAGCCTCGCATTTGTAGTCTTTTTTACCATCCAATTGCATTCGTTATATTTAGTCAATGATTGGATTTCCAACCGCCCTTATGATTCTCCACCCAATTTAAACGGGATTTGGGGCGCTTTACTGTTCAATGTATATCGAGCGCAGCGTCAGGAACGAATTGTACAAGCTGAAATGGTCGGACTCATTGACCGTGCGCAATCATCCTTAGTTGCACTTGCTGAAGCTGTTGTTCTGACGGATGAACTTCATCAAATTGAATGGTGGAATCCTGCTGCGGAAAAACTCCTCGGCATTCAACCGATTGATCGTGGTCGCAATATTTTGACCATTATTCGCCAACCCATTTTTATTGAATATTTCAACAATATTGACCAATCACCTGATGGCATTAAAATCAAATCATCCGTGTTTGATGAACATTATGTACAAATTAAATTAACTCGTTTTGGCAGTGAAAGTCGCCTTGTCGTAGCTTACGATGTGACACGCATGCATAATCTTGAGCAAATGCGTAAAGACTTTGTGGACAATATTTCTCATGAACTACGCACACCACTCACTGTACTGAGTGGTTATATTGAAACATTCACCGATCAAGAAGATTTAAACCCGCGTTGGAAACGTGCATTTGAGCAAATGCAGTCTCAAACACGGCGTATGAATGCTTTGGTCAATGATTTACTGTTACTTTCTCGCTTGGAAGGTAATAAACAAATTGCCAAAAACCAAATCATTGAAATGCCAAGCTTAATGAATCAATTGTTTGATGATGCACAAGCATACAATGTTGATTATGGACATACGCTCAATTTGGATATTGACAGCCATTGTGACTTAATTGGTTCGGATATTGAGCTTGCAAGTGCGTTTAGCAATCTGATCAGTAATGCGATTAAATACACGCCTAAAGGCGGTACAGTGACAATCGGATGGCATGATGATGGTGAGCATGGCTACTTTACAGTAGAAGATACTGGCATCGGTATTGATCCTAAACATTTACCACGATTGACTGAGCGTTTTTATCGTGTCGATAGCGCTCGTAGTCGTCAAACAGGTGGAACAGGCTTAGGGCTCGCAATTGTGAAACACGTTCTAATGCAACACAATGCTTATTTGGAAATTGATTCTGAAGAAAACAAAGGTTCAACTTTCCGTGTGGTTTTTCCCAAAGAACGTTTATATATGCATGAATAACAAAATAAAAAAATAAATATCATATAGTTAATAAAAAATCCCGCTAAAATTTTGCGGGATTTTTTTAATCTATTCTCAGCAAAAATCTTAAGCCGATTTTACCTTTCCTAAAGCTTCACCCATGATGACATCAGAGTTGGCTTTTAAATAGTCATCCCAAACAATTTTATCTTTTTCAAATAATACAATCGCAGTCGACCCTAAGTAAAAACGCCCAAGTTCCGCACCTTTTTCAAGTTGCATCTCGTGATGATTCAACTCCACACGACCTGTAGGTTTCACTTTACCTGTCGCAACAGTTTCAATACCAGCCACAATCATTGCACCGACTAGAACCACTGCCATACGACCAAGTTCAGTATCAAACAAACATACCATACGCTCATTACGTGCAAATAAACCTGGAATATTTTCCGCAGTCGTTTGGTTTACAGAGAATAATTCACCTGGAATATATAAAGTTTCTGTTAGTTTACCTGCAAATGGCATGTGTACACGGTGATAATCTTTTGGTGACAAATACACCGTTACAAATTCACCTTGTTTAAAAGGTACTGCAAGTTGTGGATCACCAATCAATTTTTCAACTGAAAAACTTTGACCTTTAGCTTGAAATACATCGCCATCACGAACTTTGCCAATTTGAGAAATTGCACCATCGGCAGGACATACAATATGCAGTGGATCAGGATCAACACTACGAATACCATCTTTTAATGCACGGGTAAAAAAATCATTGAATGATTTATATTTCAGCGCATCAGTTTGTTCAGCAATAGACATATCAATGCCATATTTCGCTTTAAAAGCTTGGATGACCACATTTTTAACAAGAGGATTTTCACTTGCAGCGACTTTACCCACCACACGACTCAATTGTTGTTGTGGTACAATACGCTGTGCTTGAATAAAAATTTGTTTTTTTAAATCAGAAGTAAGACTCACGCAGGTGATTCTCCAGTAATTATTGGACTGTCAGAACGATTACCCCATTCGCTCCATGCACCGTCATACGCCACAATATCCCAATTCAGTAATTTTCCAACAATATATGCCAGACCTGAGCGGTGATGCGACTGGCAATACACAACAACAGGCTGACTAAGATCAAAGCCTAACTGTTCAAGTCGTTGCTGTGTGCGTTCTAGGGAATGCAATTTTAAATGATTTTGACGTGCAATTGCAGTACTCCATTCAAAATGTCTTGCTCCCGGAATATGACCACCACGTCGTGCTGTCATTCTGAGCCCTGTATATTCATCTTCTGTACGACAATCCCATAGCTGAATTGCTTGCTGTTCAACCTTTTGGCGTAAATCATCGTATTGAATACGAAAATTTTCAACCTGACTCAAATCGACTTTTACCGATGTGGACGGCGAGTCAAATTCTTCAATATCTGATGATGTTGGGTAATCTGCACCAAGCCATGCATGAATACCACCATTGAGTAAACTGACTCGATCAAAACCCAGACAATGTAAATTCCAAATCAATCGCCCTGCCCATGCTCCACCCTCATCATCATAAACCACCACATGATGATCAGGTGAAATTTTTAAATAATCAACCAAGGCTTGTAAGTCTGCTTCTTCAGGTAAAAGCCCTGTAGCAGTTTCTTCAAGCTGAACCAATTGCCCAGGTTTGACATGGATGGCATGTGGAATATGAAGTTGTTCAAAAACCGAGCTTCGGCTTAAGTCGACAATACGCAGAAACGTATGTCCAAGATGGGGTAAAAGTTGGTCGGCATTGACCAATAATCCAAAATTAAACAAAGGTGCTGTCATAAGATTTTTCGAATTTTAGTTCATCATTACAATTGATCTTATCACAGCACGTTTGGCGATAATGCTGAATTTCAGGGATTCTTAGCTGAAATTCAAATATCAAAAAACCATTATTTTCAAATGATTTTAAGCCGATTTTTCTTCATCAGAAATATCAAAAACCTGCCGTAAATAGGCCAAGAAAGTATCGTTATCGGTCATAGTTTTACCTGGACTATCTGAGATTTTGGCAACAGACTGACCATTACATTCCACGAGTTTCAATACGATATTGAGCGGTGTTTGTCCCATATCATTGGTCAAATTTGTGCCAATACCAAAACTCACTTGGAAACGATCTTTAAAGTATTGATGCAAAGCCCAAGCACGTTCAACATCTAAACCATCACTAAAGGTTAGCATTTTAGTACGTGTATCAATTTTCAACTTTTTATAATGTTGATAAGCCTTATCACCCCATATAAATGGGTCACCACTGTCATGACGTAAACCATCAAATAGCTTGGCAAAATACAAATCGAAATCACGTAAGAATGCATCCATACCAACCACATCGGTCAGAGCAATGCCCAAATCACCACGATATTCTTGCACCCATGTTTCAAGCGCAGATTTTTGGAAATCACGCAAACGAACATCAAGAGCTTGGAATGCTTGTAAAAATTCATGCGCCATCGTTCCAATTGGGTAAATACCCAATTCACGTGCAATCATGACGTTACTCGTTCCACGGAAAACCGCAGGCACAGCTTCATGGAATGTTTGAATGACATGCTTTTGCCAATCTAGGCTATAACGGCGACGAGTACCAAAATCTGAAACCAAGAATGGTGGATCATTTGGATTTTGTTCTTTTGAATATTGTTTTAATTGTGCAACTTTAGCTTGTAAACGACGTTCACCTTCAACCAGTACATCATCTGAACGAATACGGCTAAAGTAAAGCTCATTGACTATCGCAAGGACAAAAATTTCAAACATCATGGCTTGAACCATTGGACCTTCGACCCAAATATCCAAACGCCCTTCACTGTCAATTCCCGCTTTAATAAAGCGTCGTTTCAGTTGGAATAACTCCAAATAATCAACAAAATCGCTTTTGATAAAACGTAATTTCCGTAAATAAATCAGTTCATCTTCGGCAAATTTTAAGTTACATAGATGGTCAAGTTGTTCGTTGAGATCCGCCAAAATATCGACCAAGGGATAAACGGTATCATCAAGATTTCGACAACGAAAATGGTAAACACTATCGGCTTGAGGGAATTTATGTAACACGACTTGTAACATGGTGAATTTGTACAAATCAGTATCGAGCAGGGATTGGATAATTGGAGCCATATCTATTTTTGATTTCGCTATGCTTATTTCATTAAAGCATATTTTTTTCGCAAAGAAGCCATGTTCTGACTAAATTTAAGAAATTTTAAATAACTCATACCAATACTTTGTTTTTTTATCGAATTCAATGTAGTAAGTAGACGAATCGTTTAACTCGATACAGCTTTAGATGAGCTTTTAACAAACATTCATTATAATAATATGTTAATAAAATGAGAATTTAATATTTTTTTATGCATAATTGTTGAAATATCAAGCATACTTAATTAACATCTATGTATTAATAAAATTACATTTCTTTACCTAATAGAAATAATTACACATTTACCCCCAACCAATAAATGGAAAATTAAGTATGGCTAAATTTAACTTAGATGAATTAAATCAAATTGATGGCTTCGTAGCTGCGGCACTTGTAGACAGCGCAAGTGGTCTAGCAATGGCTGCTCTTGGTTCAGGCCTTGATTTAGAACTTGCTGCTGCAGGCAATACAGAAGTAATTCGTGCAAAGCGTAAAGTTGCAAAAGCATTGAATTTAAATGATAAAATTGAAGATATTTTAATTACACTTGGTAAGCAATACCACTTACTTCGTCCGCTTGATCGTAATGACGAATTATTCCTTTACCTTGTACTTGACCGTCAAAAATCAAATCTTGCAATGGCTCGTCACGAGTTGAAAGCATTTGAAAAAGGTCTAGATTTTTCTTAATTTGGTTTAGTTATACAAAAAAAGCTGGCAATGCCAGCTTTTTTAATCAAAAAAATATTTCATCTTAATTATAATTTTTTGCAAAATAATTCTACTTCTTTTCTATATTCATTTTCGTTGCATATTCAACGCCATGGGTATTTAAATATTCTCGAATTAATTGGCGTACAACCTGAGAAGGTTTCAAATCTTGCTGACTGCATAAATCTTCAAAAGCTTGCTTTTTTACAGGATCAATCAAGATTGTCAGCCTTGCCGTCTTATTTTCCATAATGCAGATTCCACAGCCCAGTTAACATTAAATGATAATATGATTATCATCATTTTTTCACAAGTTCTTTTCATCAATCTATAGGACAACATATTTAATCGATAAAGTATTAAACAGAATGCATATTTTCAGCAAAAGCAATAAAACACATATATTTTATATGGAATTGTATATTTTGCAATGTTGGTATAATTGTCAATTATTTATATACTCAACCAAGCTAAGCCATATTTTTACAAACCTCTTAACATCAATATTATTCGTATCTAATCAATACACTCTCTTGTTACACTAAGCTATATTCATCATCGTTTTAAAGAAGTACATGCGCGCACTATTACAAAGAGTTCTTGAGGCAAAAGTTGTTGTCGATGGTCAAACTACAGGCAAAATTGACACAGGAATTTTGGTCTTTTTGGGGATTGGTAAAGAAGATAACTTCGAAAAAGGCAAAAAGCTGATTGATAAAATCTTAAAATATCGTTTTTTTGATGATGAACAAGGAAAAATGGGCTGGAATATCAGTCAAGCCAATGGTGGCTTACTTCTTGTTTCACAGTTTACCCTCATGGCACAAACACAAAAAGGCTTACGTCCCGACTTTGGGCCTGCTATGCCACCAAACGATGCCCAAGCCTTATACGAGCAAATTGTTACTTATGCACAAGAACAATTTGAGCATGTACAAACAGGCATTTTTGGTGCAGATATGAAAGTTCACTTGGTCAATGATGGCCCAGTAACCTTCAATTTAGAAGTAGAATAAAATGTCAAAGCAAAATATCTAAGACAAAAAAAATCCTCGAATTCGAGGATTTTTTAAATCGTATTAACGCCCAGTTTTATCTTTTAAAAATTGACGTGCAACTTTAATTTTGTCTTTTACCGACTTTGGAACCTTAGGTGGAATCAAACGCGCCACTTGGTTAAACCAAACGAGTAGACTGAAATCACCTTCCATTTTGATCGTACCATTTTGCATGCCTGTCATGAATGCAGATGGATCACCCTTAATTAAGGTTTTAACACCCTGCTCGCTATCTGCAAATTGCAAAATAAAATCTGCTTTTTGCTCATCACCCGAAACGGTATCAATTTGACCATTATTGACTAAAATTTGACGAGCAACACCAAGATCAGTCCCGATTTGAATACGGAACTGACGGTCATGTGTCAATTCAACAAATTTTGGACTCGTACGAGCCAATTGTTTCATACGTAATGCTAGTCCAAGTACCATCAAGTCAAGCGGGTCTGTACTCGCATCAACAATAGGTAACTTTACAACGGGTATTGAAGAAAGTTTCATGACATTTAAGCCTGTTGTTTTAATTTAAAACTGTGGAATTCAGAAATTGGATCACATCCTAGCATATCTTACTATTTTTAAGCCGTAGTTATTTACAAATGTTTTGACCCATTTGTCACTTTATTCAATAGCAAATTATCTATAAAAAAAGGTATATCATTTTGATATACCTTGATATGTCTAACATTAATTTTTTTAGTGTAAAAATAGTCAGTTTAAACTGTAATGTCTGTGCATATTAAAGATGTTTGAGCTAAAAATGACTATTCATCTTCATACACAGGCGTATGCTCAATATATTGACGACGCGCTAAAGCTTTTTGCGCTCGGTTGTCTGCACCAAGTAAAAATACGGTCAATCCGATCATTGCTAAGCTAATGGCGCCCAAATAGCTGAACGCCAAAGACAAGTCTAAAAAATGTTGAATGCCGTAACGGATCGTTTCTAGAATTCCCCAAAACAACATCCCTGCAAGCATAAACCCTAACCAATGACGGTATGGGGAAAATAAAACAGTGATCAACGCTACTGCGATTAGACCAAATCCAATCATCGATGCAAAAGTCGCTGTTACCATAAAAACCTCCGTCAAAACCAAAAATGCTGAATCACATTTAAATCCTGTTTCACAACAATCGAGCACACTTATATTTAATCTTTTTTGCATGCTTATCATGAGCCTTGAAATGCATTATGGAGATTTTTTTTAAGAAGGAAAGTCTTGTTTCGATCTATAACGACACACAATGACGCAACATTGCTTTGTCATTACATTTTTATTTTAAACATTTTGCTGAGAGCCTATTCAGGATCAATTCTTGCGTGTCATTACAAAAAAATACCATTTATTTTTTGCCTGAAAAATCTTTTTTATCGATTGTTTCTACTTTGATCAATCTATTCTTCGCTCTAATAAAAGCCTATCAATCTATCTAATTTATAAGTAAAAAAAGCGACTCGAAAGTCGCTTTTTTGTCATCAACCTGTAAGATTTATTCGTGATTCAAATCTTTGTCGTGTACGCCTAATAAATATAACACGCCATCTAAACCTACACTTGAAATGGCTTGATTAGCATTTTGACGAACCAAAGGTTTAGCACGAAATGCAACACCTAAGCCTGCAATTGAAAGCATTGGTAAATCATTCGCACCATCACCTACTGCAATTGCTTGCTCAGGTGAAATATTCATTTCATTGGCAATTTTCTGTAATAAAAAGGCTTTACGTGCGCCATCCACAATATGACCTTTGACTTCGCCTGTAACCATGCCATTTTCAACATCTAAAATATTGGCATGCACTTCATCAATGCCTAATTTTGCTTGTAAATATTCAGCAAAATATTGGAAACCACCCGATAGAATTACTGTTCGGTAACCGAGTGCTTTTAAGGTTGAAATTAAACGCTCCGCTCCTTCTGTCACTGTTAAGCGTTCAGCAATTTTAGGAAGAACAGAGGCATCCATACCTTTGAGTAAGGCAACACGTGCACGGAAACTTTGTTGAAAATCAAGCTCACCTTGCATAGCACGCTCAGTAATTTCAGCAACTTGCTCACCTACCCCTGCTTCAATCGCAAGCTCATCAATCACTTCTTGCTCAATGAGGGTTGAGTCCATATCAAAACAAACCAAACGGCGATTACGGCGATACGCATTGTCTTCTTGTACAGCGACATCAATGCTTAACTCAGCAGAAAGACGTAAACATGCTGCTCGCATGGCTTGTGCATCAAGCATTTGCCCTTTTAAACCAAACTCAACACATGAGCGTTGCAAAATATCTTGTTGTCCATCACGCTCAGGACGACCTGACAAACGTGTCACCGTTTCGATGTTAAAGCCTTGATTCGATACGATCTGCGTCACTTGCTTTAAATGCTCCGCAGTCAGTTCGGGTGCAAGTGCCGTCACGATATAACGTGTACGTCCACCTTCACTAACCCATTGATCGTAATCTGTGCCTGTGATTGGTTTAAATCGAACTGTTAAACCGATATCATGTGCTAAAATAAGGATATCTTTCATTGCAAGTGCAGTCGCAGTCTGATCATCTGACGAAACAACAATGCCTAAAGTCAATTGATTATGAATAACCGCCTGACCGACATCGAGTATTTGCAAAGAATGTACGGAAAGTACCTGCATTAACCGAGTAAACTGATTCGGCTGGTCAGGTCCTAAAAAGGATATAAGAATGATTTCTTGCATGAATTGACTCGGGTCTGAGCTACAACTATTGTTAGAATCATAATCGAAATCGAATATTTTTTCTTTGGAAGTTTACGTTGAATGCACCAAGACAAGGGCTTTTTGCTAGCCTACTTACCGTAAGTTTTGCATTACACACATTTTTATTGGTAATCGCAACCACTCACCAACTGAACGAAAATCGTGCGAGTCAGGGACAACTGATGACAAGTCAGCTCGTCACAGACAGCGTTGCTGAGCTTGAACCTGCCAATACGGTGTCCTTAGCTTTACTTGCCAATCGTTATGCGACCAATCCAAGTGTGGCATCTATTCGCATTCTCGATGCTAAAAATCAAGTGCTAGCAACGAGTGGCATGGCAAAAACTCGTCAGGGTGAGGTTTTTGTCCGTGATGCGCTACAAAATGAAAAGAAAGTCGGTAGCATTGAAATTACGCTGATTAAACCAAGCATTGGTGAAATTCTACGTACACAATGGTTAGCCATTTTAGTTTCACTCATTATTCATGGCTTATTGTGGTTAGCATATCGTGCGATTGCTCGACCAACACGTAGTGAATACTTGGCACGTGTAAACCATGAGTCACGTTTGAAACATGAAATTATTCAATTGACTGAAGCACTTGCAGCAGAAAAATCTGCACAAAGTTTAAGTCATGCGGTTGCAGCGCAAAAATCTGAAGTAGCAAAAGTCGAAGTCGCTCAAACAAATCCTTCTGAAATGAAAAATGTTTTAGCACTCAACATTCAATTTTACGATCCAAAACAGTTAATCAATACTATTAACAGCTCTGTATCTAAACCGTATTTTAATTTGTGCCAAATTTTCTTAAATAAAAGTATTGTCCTGTGTGCACAACATTATAAATTGTCTTCAAACGATTTTATCCGAGAGCAAGAATTTAACAAAAATGGTGCAACCATTAGTATTGCAGCTGATCGCCCTGATGCAGCAACATGTTTACTGATGATTGGTTCAGTGTTCCAACTGTTATCTGAAGTCCTCTACAAACGCTATCGTGAAGAAAAACGTTTTGTCCTACAAACTCGTAGTGCTGTTGCCTCGCAAGTCGAAGATATGAAAATCAATTCAGCACAAGCTGCAGAACGTCTATCACAGCATCTAATTGCTCGTGAAATGGCACTATACTTGGACAGCCAACACTTAAAAGTCATTACTGATCATTATCAGTTGGTCGCATTGCCAAATCCAAGTAATGTACTAACACGCCATGCGTATATGATTAATGGCATGAATAGCGAATCGGCTGAACTTGCCCAAGCCATTCGTACTGAAATTTTACAAAGTAAGAAAAAAGCAGCGCAACTTGAATCTGAATAATTTCATCTTCTAAGCCAAGCTTTAAAAATCCCTGTATAACAGATGTTGTACGGGGATTTTTTTATCTTGCCCAAAATATAGATAAGGACTAAATAAAATCTGCAAACTGAATGTTCAATGTTTAAACTAAAACAATCACCTTTCAATTTTTCCTCCCTTTTCATTCCCCTACCAGCTTGTGTATAACTATGTACGGCAACGCCACATGATAAGCATAGGCAAAACATGTAAAAACACGTTAGACTATAGCGCAATGAATTCAATCAAAATGTCCGACAGACAGAACAAAAAGGTGAAGGTTGATGCCGCTCAATACCGTTGAAGAGCTTGTAGCAGATATCCGTGCAGGCAAAATGGTCATCCTCATGGATGATGAAGACCGTGAAAATGAGGGTGATCTGGTGATTGCCGCGACTCACGTTCGCGCTGAAGACATCAACTTTATGATCACCCATGCTCGAGGCTTGGTTTGTTTAACACTGAGTCGTGACCGTTGTGCACAGCTAAATTTGCCTTTAATGGTCGATGCGAATGGTGCTCAACATGGAACAAATTTTACGCTTTCAATTGAAGCCGCGAACGGTATTTCAACAGGTATTTCCCCTGCTGAACGTGCGCATACGATTCAAACAGCAGTTGCTGCACATGCAAAACCTGCGGATATTGTACAACCAGGACATATTTTCCCTTTGATGGCACAGCCAGGTGGCGTATTGCACCGTGCAGGTCATACAGAAGCAGGTTGTGATCTTTCACGTTTAGCGGGTCTTGAACCTGCCTCTGTGATTTGTGAAATCATCAATGAAGATGGCACGATGGCACGCCGCCCTGATTTAGAAGTTTTTGCTGAAAAGTATGGCTTGAAAATAGGCACGATTGCTGACCTAATTCATTACCGTATGACCAATGAACAAACAGTTGAACGTATTGATCAACAAAGCATTGATACTGAATATGGTACTTTTGATTTGTACCGCTACCGTGAACTCGGCAACCCTGACATTCATATCGCTTTAGTTAAAGGTGAGCCTAAAGAAGGCATCACGACTGTTCGTGTACATGGTTTCAACCCTGCACGTGACTTGCTCAAGCTAAACAAAAAAGATGGTGAGCCTGCTTGGAACTTAGATAAAGCACTCAAAACCATTGCAGACAGTGATCGTGGTGTTTTAGTTTGGATCGGTCAGCGCCATTTATCGGATTTAGGCCCTGCCTTAGAAGAACTTGGTAAACCAAAACCAACCAAATCAAATTCTGCACTTTCACAACAATATCAAACCATTGGTGTGGGTGCACAAATATTACGTGATCTCGGCGTTGAGAAAATGAAACTGCTCAGCTCACCATTACGTTTCAACGCATTATCTGGTTTTAACCTTGAAGTTGTAGAATATTGTTCTGCAGATCAAACTAAAAACTAATAATTTGTAAACAGATTTCTTTTTTCTATCACCGCCTTTTGAATTTTTTAAAAATACAAAATGGATGCACCAGATAAAAGAAATCTATTAAAAACTCTTGTGAAATCATCGAGGTTGCTATGGCGATTCGCCGAATTGAAGGTTTATTACATCTTGCGAGCGAAGACCGTTACGCAATTTTAGTTGGTCGTTTTAACAGCTTTGTTGTTGAACATTTACTTGAAGGTGCAATTGATACGTTGCATCGTCATGGCGTTAGCGATGATAATATCACTGTCGTTCATGCACCTGGCGCATGGGAACTTCCTGTTGTCGCTAAAAAATTAGCAGAGTCAGGCAAATTTGATGCTGTTATCGCACTTGGCGCAGTGATTCGTGGTAGCACACCGCATTTTGACTTCGTTGCTGGCGAATGTGCCAAAGGTTTAGGTGTAGTTGGTTTAGATACTGGCTTACCTGTGATCAATGGTGTATTGACTACGGACAGTATTGAACAGGCGATTGAACGCTCTGGTACAAAAGCAGGTAATAAAGGTGGTGAAGCTGCCCTTACTGCTATTGAAATGGTTAACCTGTTAAAGGCAATTTAAAGCATGTCGCAAACACTCCAAGCTACTTATGCAGCAAAACGTAAAGCACGTCGCTTTGCTGTACAAGGGATTTATGAATGGCAAATGAGCCACAACCCAGTCCATGAAATTGAAGCACGTACTCGTGTAGACAATGCCATGCACAAAGTGGATCTCGGCTATTATCATGAGTTGCTCACTGAAGTGATCGCAAACCATGAAGCATTGGATGCTTTACTTTTACCCGTTCTAGATCGTGAAATCAAAGCACTTGATGGCGTGGAATTGGCGACTTTGCGTTTAGGCGCTTATGAGCTCAAAGATCACATCGAAATTCCATATCGTGTTGTGCTAGATGAAGCGATTGAATTGGCAAAACACTTTGGTGGTGCAGACAGTCACAAATACATCAATGGTGTATTAGACCGTCTTGCAAATAGTCTGCGCGAAGCAGAAAAGCAACAGGCTAAATAAGCCTTCGTTGTATTTGACATGGCTGAGTTTTCTATTATTGACACTTATTTTAATCGTCAGAAACTTTCTGATGACGATTTAGGTGTCGGCGATGACTCAGCCTTAGTCACTCCCCCTCCCGGTCACCAGTTGGTCATCTGTGCAGATACCTTGGTTGCTGGTCGACATTTCCCTTACGATACTTCACCACATGCCATTGGTTGGAAAAGTGTCGCTGTTAATTTATCTGACATTGCAGCAATGGGTGCTAAACCTCATAGTATTTTGCTTGCACTGAGCTTACCCCAAATTGATCATGCTTGGCTCAAAGGTTTTAGCCAAGGACTATATGATTGTTGTGATCAATTTGGTGTGCGCTTAATTGGTGGTGATACCACACAAAGTCCTCATCTCACCCTTTCTGTCACCGCAATGGGATGGATTGAAACAGGTCAAGCCGTCACACGTTCAGGCGCTCAAGTCGATGATTTGGTGGTCGTCAGTGGTACAATCGGTGATGCTGCATTTGGATTACAACACTTAGGGCATCCCTTACAACAACGTCTTGATTATCCAACGCCACGTTGTGAGCTCGGTCATTTGCTCAGAGGTTTAGCTCACAGCATGATTGATATCTCTGATGGATTAGCACAAGATCTCGGGCATATTCTCAAAGCATCACAGGTTGGTGCTATTCTTAACCTGAATGAACTACCTATCAGCCCTGCACTTAAAAGCCTTCCTGAATCGCAGCAATTGCAATACGCACTCGCAGGTGGTGATGATTATGAGTTATGTTTTACAATAAGCCGCCAAAATTACGAAAAACTTTTGCAATTACAACCCAATGTAAAAACAACAATCATCGGGACAGTAAAACAGCAATATGGACTCACTTTTGAAAAAGATGGCTTAGATCACTCTCTTCAATTTAATGGATATCAACACTTTGCATAAACCGCCTATTGTCTTTAAAAATATGACTTGGTCTGAACGCATCATTGTATTTTGTGGTGTTGGTTTTGGTTCAGGACTTGCACCGAAAGCACCTGGAACGTTTGGTTCTGCATTTGCTTTATTATTTGTGCCTCTGTGGCTTGCAATGGGTTTTTATGGCTCTATCTTAACCATAACAATTATGTCACTGATTGGCATTTGGATTTGTGGTAAAACCGCCGAAATTATTCATGTACATGATGACGGACGTATTGTTTGGGATGAATTTGCAGGACAATCTATTACATTTTTGCCCTTAATTTATTTAGGTCAAATAAACTGGATTTGGGTCTTGGTCGGATTTGGACTCTTCCGCTTATTTGATGTGTGGAAACCATGGCCTATACGTGTCATCGATCAAAAAATTGATGGTGGCTTTGGTATTATGTTTGATGACATTATTGCAGGACTTTGGGCTGCGTTATGTATTATAATTTATCTATATTTTAGAATGGCTTAAGCCAAAATAATAGGGTGTTTTATGTCAACAACAGTAATTATTCTTGCTGCAGGTAAAGGAACACGTATGCGCTCCCAATTACCTAAAGTGCTACAGCCCTTAGCAGGAAAACCATTATTGGGTCATGTAATTGAAACAGCAAAAAAACTACAAGCTAAAAATATTATTACAATTTTTGGTCATGGCGGTGACACAGTACAAAAAGCTTTTTCACATGAAAATATTCAATGGGTTGAACAAGCTGAACAGCTCGGTACGGGTCATGCAGTCAAAGTGACTTTACCTGTATTGCCAAAAGATGGAGTCTCACTCATTCTGTCAGGCGATGTGCCTTGTGTTCAACAAAGTACACTACAACGTTTGTTAGATGTATCAACAGCAACAGGAATTGGTTTAGTGACATTAACCCTTGCTGATTCTACAGGCTATGGTCGGATTGTACGTAAGGATGGAAAAATTCAAGCCATTGTTGAACATAAAGATGCGTCTGAAGAGCAGCGTCAAATTAAAGAAATTAACACTGGTATTTACTGCGTCAGTAATTCCAAATTGCATGAATGGTTGCCAAAACTGAGCAATGACAATGCCCAAGGTGAATATTACCTTACAGATATCGTAGCAATGGCTTTGGCTGATGGTATGGAAATCGCCTCAATTCAACCTGAATTGGCTTTTGAAGTTGAAGGGATTAATGACCGTATTCAACTTGCTGCTTTAGAGGGCGAATTTCAAAACTACCAAGCTAAATTATTGATGCAACAAGGCGTGCATATTATTGATCCGCATCGTTTTGACTTACGTGGTCAGTTGCATGCAGGACAAGATGTGTGTATTGACATCAACGTGATCATTGAAGGTGAGTGTACTTTTGGTGACAATGTTGAAATTGGCGCAGGTTGTATCATTAAAAATACCACCATTGCAGCAGGAACCAAGGTTCAACCGTATAGCGTATTTGACAATGCAATTGTCGGTGAAAATGTCCAAATTGGTCCTTTTGCTCGCTTACGTCCTGGCGCTAAACTCGCGAATGAAGTCCACATTGGTAACTTTGTAGAAGTAAAAAATACGACTGTTGGTGTAGGTTCTAAAGCCAATCACTTCACTTATTTGGGTGATGCAGAAATTGGCGCAGGCTCAAATATTGGTGCGGGAACCATTACCTGTAACTATGACGGTGCAAATAAACATAAAACCATTATTGGTGACAACGCTTTTGTTGGTACGAACAACTCTCTTGTCGCACCAATTACCATTGGCAATGGCGCAACCACAGGTGCAGGCTCAGTCATTACTCAAAATGTTGCGGATAATAGCCTTGCATTTGAACGTGCAAAACAAATTTCAAAAGAAAATTATCAACGCCCTCAAAAGATTGCGAAATAAAAGGATATAAATATGTGCGGAATTGTTGGTGGCATTGCTGAACGTAGCATTACAGATATTTTAATTGAAGGTTTAAAGCGTCTTGAATACCGTGGTTACGATTCAGCAGGCGTTGCATTGGTCGATCAAGGTCACATTTTACGTGAACGCCGTGTCGGTAAAGTTGCCAATTTGGCAAATGCAGTGTCTGAATCAAAAATTGTAGGTTCACTTGGTATTGCACATACCCGTTGGGCGACTCACGGGAAACCGACTGAAAATAATGCCCATCCGCATATTTCAGGTACTGTAGCTGTCGTTCATAACGGTATTATTGAAAATTATCAAGAACTCAAAGATGACCTTGAAGCGCTTGGTTATGTATTCACATCACAAACTGATACAGAAGTTGTTGCACATTTAGTTAATGATGCACTGAAAACAACACCTGATTTAATGAAAGCTGTTGAACAAGTTGTTCCACAACTTAAAGGTGCTTATGCACTCGGTATTGTGCATACAAATCATCCTGATGAACTCATTGTTGTACGTGAAGGTTCACCACTTGTGATTGGTGTGGGTATTGGTGAGAACTTTATTAGTTCGGATCAATTGGCTTTATTGCCTGTAACCAACCGTTTTATGTACCTTGAAGAAGGTGATATTGCACGTATTACTCGTTCAAGTATTGATGTTTATGTCAACGGTCAAGCGGTTGAACGTCCAATTAAAGAATTAGATGCTACTGTCAGCAATGCTTCAAAAGGTGAATATAAGCATTACATGCTCAAAGAAATTTACGAGCAACCTGAAGCAATTCAGCAAACCATCTCTCAAGCACTCAATGGTAATGCTCTACGTGATGATTTCTTGAAAAATGCTGAAATTGATTTTACCAATATTCAACAAGTACAAATTTTAGCCTGTGGTACAAGTTATCATTCAGGCATGATTGCAAAATATTGGCTAGAACAACTCATTAATCTACCTTGCCAAGTAGAAATTGCAAGTGAATTCCGTTATCGCTCACCTGTGATTGTGGCAAATACATTATATCTATGTATTTCTCAATCTGGTGAAACGGCCGATACCCTTGCAGCACTCCGTGATACGCAAAAACGTGCCGCTGAAAAGAATCTATCGATCAGCACCATGGCAATTTGTAACGTAGCAACTTCGTCAATGATTCGTGAAACTGATCACCACTTATTGACACTTGCAGGTCCTGAAATTGGTGTTGCATCGACTAAAGCATTCACCACTCAGCTTGCAGCGCTGATGTTATTGGCATTGAAAATTGGTCAAGTAAAGCAAAGTATTTCGACTGAGCATTTAACAGATATTGCAGCAGCTTTGTGGCATACACCAAAAGTAATTTTGGATACTTTACAGCAAGATAAAGACATTTTACGTTTATCTGAACTGTTCAAAGAAAAGCAACATTGCTTATTTTTAGGTCGTGGTACACAGTTCCCAATTGCTTTGGAAGGTGCATTGAAACTGAAAGAAATTTCATATATTCATGCAGAAGGTTATGCAGCAGGTGAATTGAAACACGGTCCATTGGCATTGGTTGACAATGACATGCCTGTGGTGATTCTTGCACCAAATGATGACATGCTCGAAAAATTAAAATCGAACATGGAAGAAGTTCAAGCTCGTGGTGGTGAACTATTTGTTTTTGCAGATGAAAATAGCGGAATCAAGGAAAAAGATCGTCAGCATATGGTCAATATCCCAACTGTCGATAATTGGTTAGCGCCAATTGTGTACAGTATTCCTGTTCAGCTTTTGTCTTACCATGTTGCGGTTCTTCGTGGTACTGATGTGGATCAACCACGTAACTTGGCAAAATCTGTAACTGTTGAGTAATCAAATGCTTAATAAGATGTGTAGCATATAATCACGCTACCCTAGTTAAAATAGTCAACCTTAGCGTTGGCTATTTTTATTTCAAAATCAGTCAATCAGAATCTGATTGACGCTGTTTAAGCTGTACTTTTAAAATTTTCCCTACAGCAATAATCGTTTGACGATCCGAATCCAAAGCGCCATATAACAGTGCCATTTCCCTCATCTCTAGAGTAATATCATAATGTGGATAGGATGCATTGCGATGAAATAATCGAGCATCAATATTCATATTCTGTGCAAAGATATGTAATTCTTCAAGTGTATCTGCCATCAAATGACACCACAGCTTCTCTTTAAACTGTACACGGGCACGATCTACATAAACTGCCACAAAAAGATTTCCTTAAAATGTAAAATGCTTGAATCATCAATATTTTAAATCCTAAATGCAACTAATCAATATTGAATCCTTGTTGTAAATTGGAATCATCGCATACAAAAAAGAGAGCCGTAGCTCTTTTAATGATTCAAATTTTTAAGATTGATCTTCCTTCATATTATCCGCTTTCGCTGCCCAATAAGTTGCCAAAGCAGGCCCTGAAATATTGTGCCATAAACTAAAAATTGCACTCGGTACAGCCGTCACGGGAGATGTGGCAAAATGCAATGCTGCAAGCGTCACACCTAAACCTGAATTTTGCATACCGACTTCAATCGAAACGGCTTTGGCATCGGCATAAGGTAGTTTAAACAAACGACTTGCCCAATAACCAAGTAGAAAACCCAAGCCATTGTGCAACATCACTACGCCTAAAATTAGTAAGCCTGATTGCAAAATAGAAGCTTTACTTGCCGCAATAATTGCAGCCACAATTAAAACAATCGCAATCACTGAAATCAGTGGCATTACCTGAATATATTGTTCTGTTTTTTGCTTAAAGAATGTTCTGAGCATTACCCCTAAAATAATCGGGAAAATCACCACTTTTAAAATATCAATAAACATTGAACCTGCATCAATCGGAATCCATTGACTTGCCAACACATAGAAAATAGCGGGTGTTAATACAGGTGCAAGAAATGTCGATACAGAAGTACAGGCGACAGAAAGTGCGGTATTGGCTTTTGCCATATAAGCAATCACATTAGATGCTGTACCTCCTGGGCAACAACCGACAAGAAGTACACCGACAGCAATTTCAGCAGGCAATTGGAAAATTTGACATAGCGCATAAGCCAGCCCTGGCATAATCACAAACTGCGCCACCACGCCAATAAAAACTGCCTTTGGACTTTGCAGCACGCCCTTAAAATCATCCACTGTCATGGTCATACCCATTCCAAGCATAATAATCCCAAGTACCCAAGGAATGTAGGCTTTCATCCATACAAAAGCTGAAGGAAAACACAACGCAATAA
This sequence comes from Acinetobacter sp. TY2, assembly GCF_046269225.1. Classification (NCBI taxonomy): domain Bacteria; kingdom Pseudomonadati; phylum Pseudomonadota; class Gammaproteobacteria; order Moraxellales; family Moraxellaceae; genus Acinetobacter; species Acinetobacter sp. TY2. The sequence continues at coordinate 44,988 of NZ_JBJZOR010000005.1, read as the reverse complement.
AAGCAAAAAATACGACCCAAAGTGCAAAGGTTTTTTGTATAAATTGATTGAATTTTAAAATAACCGACATCAGTGACTCGCTGCAAAAATATCTTGTGCAACCACGCGTTTCACGCCAGATGCCAACATGTTTTGCCATGCATGTTGCAATGAACCTTGTAAATCAATGGCTTTGGTTGCATCTGCAATCACATAAGATTTAAAGCCCTTTTTTGCTGCGTCTATTGCTGTCCATGCCACACAAAAATCAGTTGCAATCCCAACAATATAAACCGTATCAACCCCTCGTTCTTTTAAATACCCAGCCAAACCTGTTGATGTTTGATGATCGGCTTCCATAAATGCCGAATAACTGTCAATTTCAGAATGAAAACCTTTACGAATAATCAATTGCGCACGAGGAATATTCAAATCAGGATGAAAATCAGCATCATGTGTGCCTTGTACACAGTGCGATGGCCACAAAACTTGTGTTCCATAATTCAATTCAACAGTATCAAATGGATCTTTCCCAGCATGATTTTCTGCAAAAGAAATATGGTTTTCAGGATGCCAATCTTGTGTCAGAACAATATTATCGAAATGCGTTGCAAGCTGATTAATCTTTGGAATAATTTGATCGGCATGAGCCACAGCCAAATGACCTCCAGGTGTAAATCCGTTCTGTACATCCACCACAATTAAAGCGCTATTGCATTGCATTTTTATCGTCCTTTTTTCAATCTTCGTCTTTGAACATACTATATATTGACACTCAGTATCTAAGCCTTTGCAAAAAAATAAAATGACTGATTTTCATAACAAAATAATAGTTAGGCAAATCTTGAATGAGTCGTGCTGAAAAACGAGAATAAATCCGAGCTTTTCATGCTATTGATGCATAAAAAAAGTAACTTAATTTATTTTTGAATGTAACGTAGTTGTTGATCTTGCATATTAAACTTAGCAATCAACTTTTTTGGGCTCAATACATCTCTCCTCAAGTGAAGCCTTATTCTTATTGTTCGTATGTGATTAAAACCTTTTTGCAAGTAATTATAAAGAACTTATCTATATGTCACATTCAATCATTGATTGTAACAACAATATTTGTCGCAAAAAAAAATCAACATTAAAAAGCCTGCAATTGCAGGCTCCCTTTTTTTGATATTGTGTATTTAGATCATATTAATCAGCTTCTAAACGGCGGGTTAACAACACCATAATAATCGCTGAAATCACAATACATGGAATGGCTGCTGAAACTACACCAGCAGCCCCGCTACCCATTGCTAAAAGTTGCCCAGCAATTGCAGGTCCCATCATCGCACCAATACGACCTACTGCTGATGCTGCACCCACACCTTGACCACGTAAATGAGTCGGGTAAACAAAGCTACCAAATGCATAAAGTACACCCTGTCCACCAATGGTGAATGTACCCATAATGGCTGCTGCAACAAACATCATGTTTAATGTTGATGCGCCATTTAAACTAAATAAACCAATTAAAATACCCACATACATTAAAATAATCACATAGGCTTTATTCCAACGGTCAATTAGCATACCCAATGATACTGTGCCGATTGCAGCACCAATTTGGAAATATACCATTGCCATACTGCCGTCTTTACGTGTAAATCCTAGCTCGGTAAAGAGTGATGGCAACCAACTCAGCATGATGTAAACCACCATCAAAGTGAAGAAATAGCTCACCCAAAGTAACAATGTACGTGGTGCATATTCACGGCTGAATAAGTCTTTGTACGATAATTCTTTTTTCTCTATCAATGCTTCTTTTTGTACTTTTAAAAATTCACGAGATTCCGGCAAAAACTTGATCATTAACGGTACCACGATCAATGGCACAAGACCGCCCACATAAAAAATCGTTTTCCAACTGCTCGCCATATCTGATGATGCAAGCTGTGCTGCAAGTAGCGAGACAATAATGGCACCTACAGGCATACCGCAATACATCAAACCCACTGCACGACCTCGATTTTTCACCGATACCGATTCTGATGCAAGTGCGATCAGATTCGGCATTGCCGCACCCAATCCTGCACCAGCTAAAAAGCGCACCAATAATAATGAATAGAAACTATTCACCCAAACCGTACATAAGGTAAAAAAAGCGAAAATTGTCACTGAAGCAATCAGTACTTTTTTACGACCAATCTGGTCGGCATAACGACCACCAACCAATGCACCTGGCAGTAATCCTAAAATACCCGCACTAAAAAATAGTCCGAGCTGTGAAGCATCTAATGCAAAATATTCTTTAATTCCTGCTGCCGCAACCCCTGCCGCTTGAATATCGATTCCTTCGATAACTGCAATTAAAAAACAAATCAACACGGTAGTCGTGGCGTGTTTTTTATCGCTTGAAGTCAGGGTTTCATTCATCCTAAAAATCCTTTTGATATAGCCGGAAAATAGCAACGCATCATCGCTTACTCTTTAGCGACAAATAACTATCAAAAAGTGTTAGAAAAAATGAGTTTTATCGTTTAAAAATTTTACTGCCTAATCTAAAGTGCCTCATTATTTAGCCAAAAAACCAATAACTAAATGTAAAACTTGAGTAAAACACTCAGAAATATATATGTTTATCAGAGTCTATTCTCAATCTATAAGAAGATTCAACGATGGCTTATATCATTTAAAACGATCAATAACCTATTAAAAGCCCTTGCCTTTGTTTAAATTTTAATAGCCTTTGTGTATTGCATCATCTTTTTAAGCTCTTATTTTCTACACTTTTTTAGATAAATGGTGATACCTTCTATGAAGCAATTCAAAAATAGGCTTGCATAGATATTGAACGAGACTTTTCAGGACTCAATGTAGCGCGTAAATAGCATGTTTTAAATTTTGAATACTTGTTTATGAAAACTATTTGTTGCTTTTTATAAAGTTTTTTCATGCTTTGACTAAAGCATATTGTTCTAAAAGACTGAATCAGTCATAATTTGCATAAGCATTATTCAATCAATGTCGATTGATTTACGCCCAAATCAAAAAACTGCAACCATTCCTGCTCGGTGACTGAACACTCAGTGGATGGTCAAATAGGATTTTTTTCAAAATGACTCAGCAAGCACAGATTATTCAAGGCTCAATTGTCGCACTCGTCACCCCTATGTTTGAAGATGGCAGCGTAGATTGGAAGGGTCTAGAAAAGCTCGTTGAGTGGCACATTGCACAAGGCACAAACAGCATTGTTGCTGTAGGCACAACGGGTGAAGCATCAACACTCAATATGGCAGAACACACACAAGTCATTAAAGAAGTGATTCGTGTTGCCAATAAGCGTATTCCGATTATTGCAGGTACGGGTGCAAACTCAACACATGAAGCGATTGAACTGACCAAAGAAGCAAAAGAACTTGGTGCAGATGCAGCGCTTCTTGTAACGCCTTATTATAATAAACCGACCCAAGAAGGTCTGTTCCAACACTATAAAGCAATTGCTGAAGCTGTCGATTTACCTATTATTTTATATAATGTACCAGGTCGCACAGGTGTTGACATGCTCAACGAAACTGTCATTCGTCTAGCAAGTGTTCCTCATATTGTCGGCATCAAAGATGCAACAGGTGATGTACCTCGTGGTCAAGAGCTCCTTGAGGGTTTAAAAGGTACAGACATGATTGTTTATTCGGGTGATGATGCAACTGCACGTGAACTGATTGAGCTTGGTGCAAAAGGCAACATTTCAGTTACAGCAAATATTGCGCCTAAAATCATGAGTGATTTATGTGCGGCAGCATTAGAAGGCAACCATGAACTTGCTGTTCAATATGATCAGCAAGTTGCAAAATTAAACAATATTCTATTTTGTGAATCGAACCCAATTCCCGTCAAATGGGCACTTCACGAAATGGAATTAATTGGCACAGGCATTCGTCTACCATTAACTCCGCTTGCAGAACAATACCGTACGCCTTTGCGTGAAGAACTCAAAGCAGCTGGTATCATTTAATAAGAGCTTAGCATTATGCAATTACGTTTTGGTTTAACCCTTGCCCTTTCAGCTTTAAGTTTAGCGGGTTGTAGTTCAATTGGCATCAAAAATGGCTCTTTAGATTATAAAGATACAACCACTTTAGCACCGCTTAAATATCCTGAAGGTTCAATGGTTAGACCTGCAACGCCTTTGTATCCAGCACCTATTGTTGAGCAAATGGCGATTGATAATGCACCAAAGTTCGAAAATAAACGTGGTAACCGCTTTGAAGTGCCACGTCCAGACGATGCAAGTGTAAAAGTAGTTGCTCAAAGCAGTGAAAGCTCTGCAGAAGCAGGTCGCCCTCAAATTTTAACTGATGGAAATGCAAATCCGTTGATCAAAATTGATGGAAATTCTGCTACAATTTGGCAGTACACACTTGCCACACTCAGCAGCTTGAATCATACCGTTGTTGGCCAAAGCAAAAATGCTTATGAAGCAACTGTCAAAGTCGACAAAAAAACGTATGTCCTCAAACTCACTTCAGTGGGCGCTAGCAATAACCTTGCGGTGTTCAATACCGATAACAGTTTTGCCGACAAAGAAGTCGCTGTAGAATTGTTAACCCAGATTTACCAAAACTGGCCAGCCTAGTCGTTCTAGGCAATTTTTTTTGCAAAAGGTTCCCCCATGTTAAAACAAACCTTGCTCTATACTGGTAAAGCGAAATCTGTTTATGAAACTGATAGCGCAGATCATCTTATTTTGGTTTTCCGTGATGATGCTTCAGCATTCAACGGTGAAAAAATAGAGCAACTGGATCGTAAAGGTAAGGTGAATAACCGTTTTAACGCCTTTATTATGGAAAAATTGGCAGCAGCAGGTATTGAAACTCATTTTGAGAAACTGCTTTCGCCAACAGAAGTGTTAGTGAAGAAGTTAGCAATGATTCCTGTTGAATGTGTAATGCGTAACTACGCTGCAGGTTCATTGTGTCGCCGCTTAGGTGTTGAAGAAGGTTTAGAGCTTACACCTCCAACATTTGAATTGTTCTTCAAGGATGATGCTTTAGGCGATCCTATGGTGAATGAATCTCAAGCGATTGCACTTGGCTGGGCAAATGCTGAGCAATTGGCTCAAATGAAAGAATTAACTCAAAAAGTTAATGTTGTACTTAAAGACTTATTTGCTCAAGGCAACATGCTTCTTGTAGACTTCAAACTTGAATTTGGTGTGTTCCATGACCGTATCGTTTTGGGTGATGAATTCTCTCCAGATGGTTGCCGTTTATGGGATAAAGATACAAAGAAAAAACTCGACAAAGACCGTTTCCGTCAAGGTTTAGGTGGTGTTGTTGAAGCTTATGAAGAAGTTGCTACACGTATTGGTGTAGATCTTTCAGATATATAATTTACTTATAGAAATTAGATACTGAAACTCCTAAAAAAACCGAGCTAAATAGCTCGGTTTTTTGTTGAAGTATATTTAGTTCACAATCATTTTAATCGGCTGACTATATAAATAATACGTATTCTGCGCATCTATTTGATATGAATAACCCACTACAACATAAGCTGTACCTTTATCTGTAAAAATGATTTGACCATTTTCAACTTTATGATTTGGTGAACCTTTTAGTACAATAAAATGTGTTGCGAGTGCTTTCAACATTGCACCATTCTGTGCTTTTAAACTCAATGGAATCGCACTCGCCTGCCCGACTTTCATATTCATTTGAGTATTCGCCTGAACATCAACAATCCAATTTGAATACTTGTGAATATCATTGGTGGTTACGCCGTTTAAACCAGCAATATACAACTGTTTAAAAGTCGTATCATTTAAATTCCATGGCCAAAAACTTACACCACGCTGCTGTGCTTCATTAAAAATATTGACCAAATCTGCACGATACGATGGATGATACGATGCAACATATTTTTGAGCATCGGCGAGCAAATACTTCACATTGGCCGATTTATTCGCTGCATTTGGTAGACTACCGACTAAAACCCCTGCCGATACATGATTCATATTGGTTTTGACTTGCTGAATTTGATCGCGATTAAATGATGTTGTAACCACTTGATCGACCACATCATATTTTGTAATTTCAGTCTTTAAAGCTTGAACCAATGTCGGCTGACTACTCTTAATTTCAATCATCAACACAGTATTTTTATTTTTTTTCAGCCAAATAAAATATTCTGCTAAAGTCGGTACGTGATAATTTTTGTGTGAGGTTCGTAATTGCTGAACTTCAGCAAGCGTCATTTCTTCAATTTTCCCTGTACCTTTGGTCGTACGGTTCACCGTATTATCATGCATCACTACAAGATGTTGATCTTTGGTCAGATAAATATCATTTTCAATAATATCTGCACCCAACGTCACAGCATGTGTAGCACTTTCAAGTGTATTTTCATCCTCAAGACTCGGTACACCACGATGCCCAATAATCAAAGGTCGGCGTAACAAAGTATTTTTAGGAAATTTTTTTAAAACTTCAGCATAAATATTGCTGTTTTGGCTCAAAATACCATTAACGCCTGTAGTTAAAATTGTGGCAGCCTGTACATGATCTGTGACATTTTGCTTCGTCCATACGGTCATTAACCGACGTTGCAAATAACTCACACTCGATTTATCAAGCCCCTGTGCAGGTAAGATCATAATTTTGCTATATGCTGCATTGGTTTTCACTACAAGTTCCGCTAAATTTTCAGTACGTTTTTTAGATGAACGATACTGACTTAAATCAAGTGCGGTACGCAGAGCTGGTAGCTTTTGATGTGCTTCTACTAAAATCTGTGCGTCTTTTGAAATCAAAGTGATATCAGATAAATCATCTTCTGGTACAAATTGTTTTAAAGCATCAATTGTTCGTATATCAAAAATATCGAATGCAAAGATTTTATTTTTGGGTCTTGTTTCTAAAAGCGATTTAAGATCACCAATTACTTTACCTGTAGCATCTAAAACACGTAATTTGCTATCAAGTTGATAATAGTATTGATTTGCTTGTGTGAACGATGCTGATGTTGCCTTTACATCGCCTATACCACTTTGAATAAGTGTTGGCGGTGCTGACAATTGAAATGCTGTATTTTGAATGGCGGATGCACTGGTTTTCAGTTCTGAAAGTGCAGCATTTTGCTCAGAGATACTAATTTTACGAATCTTCATGATAATACCCGTAGCAGATAAACCAATATCCCCTCGTAAATGCTGCTGATCAATTTCGACATCTTGCATCAACTGACCATTTAGATAATGTTGTACTCGATTACCATGTACCACAATACTGGCTTGATAGCTCTGCCCTTCTTTAAGTGTCTGACCTGATTTCGCCTCAATAACATTCCATTGCCCGTTACTTTTACGATTACCAAACTCCGTACCATTTTTTGCAGTTACATCGCTACGTACTGTAAATTGATAGTAAGTCTTTGGGATAATGCCTTGAGTCGTCACAACATCGTACATCACACTGCCCCAACGAGAGCTGTTTAATGGCTGATCAAGACTAAACTCAACATCGATACGGTAGTTCTGTTGTTGCTCTAAACTAGATGGCAACAAAATTGAAGTCGGTTGTATGTCATTCGCTCGACCATCAATTTGTAAAACACCATTTTGAATACTAATATTTCCAGGATTATTACCTGGAATACGCCACTGCTGTGGCAAAGTCTGTTGCTGAACAAAATCAACTTGATACAATATTTTTGTTATATTCTCTGTAAGATTTTCAGTTTGTTCTAATGATCTATTTTTATGAATTTCTACTGCTTGGCTAAATGGAGAAAAAAAGAATATACAGCCAAATAATGCAGATGAGAGTAATGAAATTTTCATAATTTTATGTTCATTGCAGCATGATTTTTACGACATGACACAATGATCTAGCGATAGAAAGAATATGCATATTCTAAACCTTTTTCAGTGAACTCACATCCAATTAAAAGATTTAGAATTGCATTTTAGCCGATCAAATTATTGTTGTTGCTGACTTTGTTGCCATCTACGCTGTTGTAATTTTTCACCTTCGACTTCACGTTTATTACGTGCCGATTCATATAACTTGGTGCCTTTAAGTTCAGGTGGTAAATATTCTTGCGTAACAAAATTTTCAGAATAATTATGCGGATAAAGATAATCAACACCATACCCCTGATCTTTCATCAGCTTGGTTGGTGCATTTCTTAAATGCAAAGGTACAGGTAAATTTGCTGTACGTTCAGCAAGTTCCATCGCTTTATTGATTGCTAAATAGGTACTGTTACTTTTAGCACTCGTCGCCAAATAGACTGCACATTGCCCTAAAATAATTCGACATTCAGGCATACCAATCGCTTGTACTGAGCGGAAGCATTCACCTGCAAGTAACAATGCATTTGGATTTGAATTACCAATATCTTCTGATGCCGCTACTAACATACGACGCGCAATAAAGACAGGATCTTCACCACCTTTAAGCATACGTGCCATCCAATACAATGCTGCATCAGGGTCACTGCCTCGAATGGATTTAATCAATGCCGATACCAAATCATAGTGCTGTTCACCTGACTTATCATAGCGGGCAATATTTTGCTGTGCGACTTTAACGACTTTGGCATTGGTGATGATATTTTCAACATCAGGCGCAAAAGTACTTGCAATCAAATCGAGTAAATTTAAGGCCTTACGTGCATCACCTGCTGCAAATTGCACAATGGCATCAAACTCTTCAAACTGCACAAATCTTTCTTGTAAAAACTTGTCTTGTTGAATCGCTCGGGTAAGTAAATCTTGAATCGCATCATTGCTCAAAGCATTCAAGCTATACACCTGACAGCGTGATAATAATGCACTGTTGACTTCAAAGGATGGATTTTCTGTCGTTGCACCAATTAGGGTGATTTTGCCCTTTTCTACTGCATTCAGTAACGCATCTTGTTGTGATTTATTAAAGCGATGAATTTCATCAATAAATACTACAGGCGTGAGTAGGTCACCACTTTCTGCAATAATTTCACGTAGCTCTTTTACACCAGTATTAAGTGCAGAAAGGCTGACAAAAGGTCGATCAACCGCTTGAGCCAAGAGCAAGGCAATGGTGGTTTTACCTACGCCTGGCGGCCCCCAAAAAATAATCGAAGGTAAATGCCCTTGATCAATCATTTGACGTAAAGGTGCCTGATCACCCAATAAATGATCCTGCCCGATAATTTCGGACAAATCACGGGGACGCAGTCGTTCAGGAAGTGGAATTTGTGTATCAGACATAAGACTTATGATTATAAATTGAGGCTGTTCTTAGTCTACTATGGAAAGCCTCAAACAACATATAAAAGCCAATATTTTTAAATAAGTGGATTATTAAAATAATGCTCAACGTACCCATTTTACAATGTATTCATCAATCTCTTCAGGATCAATCTCAGCCTCTGAAATACAGCGCCCTGCAACCGATTTTCGAGCTTTAATGACGTTATGGCGTGAACCTGTAATGAGATGATGCCAAGTTGGTAAACTCTTACCCTCATTGACTCTACGATATGCACAACTATTTGGTAGCCAATGAATATTTTGTAATTTTTCAGATGTCAATTGAATACAGTCAGGAACATGCTGCATACGGTTTGGATAATCTGAACAATGCCCTGTTGTGCAATCAAGTAATTTACACGCCACTTTGGTATAGGCAATCTCATTAGTTTCATCATCTTCTAATTTGATTAAGCAACATTGCCCACAACCATCACACAAAGCCTCCCACTCCGCTTGTGTCAGCTGCTCAAGCGTATAGTTTTTCCAAAACTCTGTGCGCAATTCATTGCTCATTTCAATTGATTTTCCAAGCCTTTAGATCAATTATAACAGTTCTAAGCTTTGAATTTGATCTTACAAATATCAACTTCAAATACTCTTGTTACACTTCTACAGCTTGCTCACATGAGTACAACATAAATTCACACGCTTAAAATTACATCACACCTATACTAAATTTAATCGATAAAAAAGAAGGAGAAGAGTATGTTCCGTTGGGCTATTATTTTCGCCATTATTGCACTTGTTGCGAGTCTATTTGGCTTCGGTGGTGTCGCAGGTATGTCGAAAGACTTTGCTGTCATTTTATTGGTTATTGCTGTCATTTTAGCCATAGTTGGATTTTTATTTAAGGGTCGTGCCTAAAAAAATTATGTGCTAAACATACAATAACTTAGTTTATATAAGAAGAAGGCTATATGCCTTCTTTTTTAATTTCAAATATATAGCTCAATAGTTATCAGGGTGCTTAAGAAATATAATTTCTCACATTTCAATTGTTAATATTGGCAACAAAGTCATTTTAAAAGTATATTTTTATGATTTAATCGAGCTATTCCCTCATCTTTATAAGGATTTAATGCATGACTCTTGCCATCCAAACACGTGAAGTGGTTTATCAAGACAAAGATGGTCATCAACTGATCGGTTATTTCGCTGCACCTGAAAATGCACAAGCTGTTGCAGGCGTACTTGTTTCACCTGAGTGGTGGGGCCGCAATGAATATACCGAACAACGTGCACGTGAACTTGCAGAACATGGTTATGCAGCCCTTGCGATTGATATGTATGGTGATAAAAAAGTCACAACAGATGCATCTCAAGCCTATGCATGGATGATGGATACATTTAAAAACGCCAATACTATTGTTGATCGTGCAACTGCTGCACTCGAAATATTGGCAGCACAGCCTGAAGTCGATTCAAATCGTGTGGCGGCGATTGGCTTTTGCTATGGTGGTAAAGTCATTTTAGATCTTGCACGTTCAGGTGCACCGCTAAAAGCTGTTGCCACATTCCATGCAAATTTGAGCGCTCAATCTCCTGCTGAAAAAGGCAAAGTTCAAGCTGAAATTTTAGTATTACACGGCGAACAAGACAGCATGGTGTCTTTAAATGATGTAGAAGGATTTAAACAAGAAATGACTCAAGCTGAAGTGACTCATCGTGTCACTATTTTAAAAGATGCGAAACATGGTTTCAGTAATCCACTTGCTGATGAACGTGCTCAAGCCAATAATGTCGATTTGGGTTATAACGCGGCAGCGGAAAAGCAAAGTTTGCAAGAAATGTATGCTCTACTACAACGTAAACTTGCTTAAAATAAATGAACGAAAAGATCATCTTTTTAGCTTTACGACATACGGTAAAGCCATTCAAGATGGCATTAATACTTAGAGGAAAATATCATGACTGACAAAAAATGCCCTTATTGCGAATTTGATGAATATGACATCATTGCGAAAAATGAGTATGGCGTTATTTTGCCTGAACTGAGTCCAATCTCGAAAGGACATTCAGTTATTATTCCACTACGCCATGTCGATTCTTTTTTTGAAGTTACTGAGAAAGAACGTAAAAGTCTATCTTCACTTCTTGAGCTTGCACGCAATGAATTGAAAATCCGTCATCAACCTGAAGGTTTCCATATTGCATTTAATGATGGCAATGTCTTTGGTGATGATCAAGCTGAGCACTTCCACATTCACATTATTCCACGCTATAAAAACGAACCATTAAAATTGGATCAACGTTGGGGTATTACAGCTTAACGTTTATTTTGAAATGATAAAGACGTTTCGGCGTCTTTTTTATTATCCATCATATTGCATCCTCTTTCAGTGCTATTCTTCGCTATACTGCTCTCGTCTTTTCCCATCTTTAATTCTTCTGAGTCCTATGTCTTCATTTTCTTTTTCTGATGCGCTCTTAACATGGTTCGATGTACATGGACGCCATGATTTACCATGGCAAGTGGCAGATGATCCTTACAAAGTTTGGGTTTCAGAAATTATGTTACAGCAGACTCAAGTCAAAACAGTTTTACAATATTTCCAAAAATTTATAGATCGTTTTCCAACAGTCGATGATCTTGGTAAAGCATCATGGGATGATGTCGCTCCCTATTGGGCAGGGCTTGGTTACTATGCTCGTGCTCGAAATTTACACAAATCCGCAGGTATTGTGCATCAAACAGGAAGTTTTCCAAAGACATTAGAAGAGTGGATCGCATTACCTGGCGTAGGACCTTCCACTGGTGGGGCACTAATGTCACTCGGACTACGCAAATATGGTGTGATTATGGATGGTAATGTAAAACGAGTACTTGCCCGTTTTCATGCCATTGAAGATGATTTGAGTAAGCCAATACATGAACGTGCAATGTGGCAACTTGCAGAAAGTCTTTGCCCAACTGAGCGTAACCATGACTATACTCAGGCGATTATGGATTTAGGTGCAACCATTTGCACACCGAAAAAACCACTGTGTCTATACTGCCCAATGCAACAGCATTGCAAAGCACATGCACAAGGACTCGAAACTGAATTACCGTTTAAAAAAGCTAAAAAGCCTGTACCTATCAGATATGCTAAAGTTTTATTGATCGAGTCAGATGGACAATGGTTATGGCAGCAACGTCCGAGTAGTGGCTTATGGGGCGGTTTATGGAGTTTGCCTATTATTGAAAATGACATTGAGTTTGATCAAATTTGCCAAAGCTTAAAACTCATTTCTAAAACAGAATCTATGCAAATTTCACATAGCTTCACCCATTTTACGTGGATTCTCACGGCACAAGTATTCAAAGTTGAAGCAGAGGAAAAAGAGTATTTATTAAGTGAATTGGATGGCGAATGGTTATCGCCACAAAAAGCTACACAAATGGGCATTCCTACAGCGATGAAAAAATTGATCTCTGCTGTTGATCTATGACATAGTCGGATACGAGCTAAAAATAACTCATACTTATAACGTCAAATTCACTTGATTAAATGATCTCATCATTTTTAATAATAGGATTGCCTGTGTCCCGCTTATTTTCCTTGAGCCTGCTTGGTTTTATGCTCACCCTACTTAGTGCCTGTACCACAGCACCTAAAAAACAAATTCCAATAACATTACCGACAGAAACAGTGTTACAGCTTAAAGCGAGTCCTATGCCAAAGAAGCTACCTATTCCTGTCGATGGCATTAAAACCAGCCAACTCAGTGATACTTGGGGAGCATCACGCAGTCAGGGACGTAGCCATGAAGGTATTGATATTATGGCTCCACGTGGAACAAAAGTGTTGAGTAGCACCAATGGCATAATCACAAGTTTGAAAAGCAATAATTTGGGTGGCATAGTCATTTGGATGATGGGACCTGCGGGGACATATCATTATTATGCGCATCTCGATGGACACAAACGGGGTCTAAAAGAAGGTGACTATGTTAAAAAAGGCACATTGATTGGTTATGTCGGCAATACAGGAAATGCAAGACACACTGCCCCTCATTTGCACTATGGATTATACTTAGAGGGTAAAGGGCGTGGTGCAGTCAATCCCTATCCCTATTTACGTTAATTTTTTAAAATCAGGAATTAGATTTCATGTCAGAAGCTTTCATTGAGCGCATGGTTACATTTGCAGAATCAGGCAATCAGCAAAAAATTGTACTGAATGATCAAACGCATCAAGGTTGGATTATGGAAATTTCTGAAGATTCCCTCTTGATCAGTACAGGATTTGCAGATAAAACAGGTAAAGATATTTGGATTAAATTCACAGATTTAGAACAAGCACAATTATCCTATTGGGATAATCAAACAGATCAATGGGCAGATTTCAAAATCTAAATACTCTGCCCAACTTATAGCGGAGTATACTTCATGACAACCCAACGCTGTGGATGGTGCTCCGATGATCCACTCTATATCGCTTACCATGATTATGAATGGGGTATCCCAAATCATAATGAACAACATCTATTTGAAATGCTATGTCTTGAGGGGCAACAAGCTGGACTTTCTTGGATTACTGTACTAAAAAAACGTGAGCGTTATCGTGAACATTTCTTTCAGCATTCGATTCTACACATTGCCCAACTGACCGATCAACACCTTGAATATAAATTACAGGATGCAGGTATTATCAGGCATATTGGTAAACTCAAAGCCATTCGGGATAATGCCATTGCTTGGGAAAATATGAAAGCTCAAGGTATTAATATGGTCGATTGGTTATGGAGTTTTGTAGAAAGTGCACCAAAACTTAATGATGTCCCCAATTATAAACAAGCGCCTGCACAAACTGAAATAAGTCAAAAGCTATCCAAAACACTGAAAAAAAATGGCTTTAAATTTGTCGGACCAACAACCTGTTATGCTTTTATGCAAGCCGTAGGTATGGTTAATGACCATGAAAATAGCTGTACATTTCGCTAATCACCCATTCAAAAACGATAAAATCTTTCTTCTATAAGGAATGACACAATGACAAACAATACAATCAATGCTTATGCAGCACACAGTGCAGGCGCAGAACTTGTTCCTTACCAATTTGATGCTGGCGAATTACAAGCTCATCAAGTTGAAGTCGAGGTTGAATACTGTGGACTTTGCCATTCTGATGTTTCAGTAATTAATAATGAATGGGGCAATGCAGTTTATCCAGTTGTTGGCGGTCATGAAATTATCGGTATCATCACTCAACTAGGGTCAGAAGCGAAAGGTTTGAAAGTTGGGCAACGCGTTGGAATTGGTTGGACTGCGGAAAGTTGTCAGTACTGTGACCCATGTGTCAGTGGTCAGCAAGTACTTTGTACAGGAGAGAAGAAAGCGACTATTGTAGGTCATGCAGGTGGTTTTGCAGATAAAGTTCGTGCAGGTTGGCAATGGATTATTCCTCTTCCTAATGACTTAGATCCTGAAAGTGCTGGCCCATTACTATGTGGCGGAATCACCGTATTTGACCCTATTTTAAAACATCAAATTTCAGCCATTCACCATGTCGGTGTAATTGGCATTGGTGGTTTAGGTCATATGGCGATTAAACTACTTAAAGCATGGGGCTGTGAAATTACTGCATTTACTTCAAGCCTAGACAAGACCGATGAACTCAAAGCTATGGGGGCAGACCATGTCGTCAATAGCCGTGATGCAAGCGCATTAAAATCTCAACGTGGCAAATTTGATTTATTGCTGTGTACCGTGAACGTGACTTTAGATTGGAAATCGTATTTAAATACCCTAGCACCAAATGGTACTATTCACATGCTCGGTATGGTACTTGAACCGTTAGCAATTCCTGCAGGAACACTAATTAGTGGTGCAAAATCAGTTACGGGCTCTCCTACTGGCTCTCCATTTGCACTACGTCAACTTTTACAATTTGCAGCACGTAAAAATATCGCACCACAAATTGAGCTGTATCCGATGTCAAAAATTAATGATGCCTTGGAACGTCTACATTCAGGTCAGGCACGTTATCGAATTGTGTTAAAAGCTGATTTTTAATAAACCGTACTAATCTCTTTAATCGCTATCGGAATTGATAATTTTTTACTTACTTTTTCTATTCAATAGAATCCATCCCAACCTCCCTTTAAAAAAGGGAGGAGATGTCCTAATCTAATATTAAACAGATTCGTAATATTTCCCTCTTTTTAAATATGAGTAGCAAAGCTACGCAAGAAGGAAAATCTTTAAGCCACATTTTCCACGTCTAACTCCCCTCTTACCCAATCTGCCAACAACACAAGCGCATCTTTAATTTCATCTGATAACTCATGCCCTGCATTTAAACGAATACAATTGTTATAACGATTGTCCTCGCCAAAAATTAAACCCGGAACGATATTAATACTGTGCTCTTGTGCAAAATAATACAGTGCCAAACTATCAATTTGCTCAGGAAACTGTAACCACAATGCATAACTGCCCTGCGGTTCATTTAAACGAATATCGACATCATAAAAAGCAGAATGAATAAATTGACGATACTGCTCCACCTGCACCATCAATTTAGGACGTAACTCAGTGAGATGTTGACGATAAGCTCGACTAAAAATTAAATCGGCAAGTCCCAATTGTAGCGGTGTATTTACCGATATATTCTGCAACATTAACTTGGCATGTAAATGTTGCAAGCTCGATGGTAGGCAAAACCATCCCACTCGATACGCAGGTGATAAAGATTTAGAAATCGAACTACAATAAATCACATAACCATCTTGATCCCAATATTTGATTGGCAATGGACGCTTTGCATTGAAACTACATTCTGCATAAATATCATCTTCAATCACATAGCATTGATATTTTGAAGCAAGTTGAGCAATTTTTTCTTTCTCTGCGTTGCTCAGACAGAAACCTAAAGGATTCTGAAAATTGGCCGTTAATAGACATACTTTTGCGCCTGAATTTTGCATTTCCTGTTCTAATCGTTCTAGGTCAAAACCTTCAGTATTAGCAGGAATTTCAACAATTTTTCGGTTCAATAAAGCTAATAATTGCAACTGACCATTATAGTTAGGGGTTGGAACAATAATACTGTCACCTTCATTACTCACATTTTGTACCATGATGGATAATGCAGGCATACAGCCATTGCTGATATAAATATCATCCTTAGCAATATAAAAGCCATCTTCAGCCCAATGCACTGACAAAGCTTCACGTAACTGTGAATGACCTTGCCGATTGTTATATAAAAAGTCTTCAGGTTTACAATGCTTTAAAGCACGTTGAATAGAACGTCTAATTGCCTCGACAGGTACTAGGTTTGGGGACAGTTGAATTGAACCTAAATGAACTAAGCGACTGTTGGCTGAAGCTTCATGGATTTGTATTTGTAAATCCAAGTTAGAAATATCACGGGCATGCGATTTAAAATCGGGATGATTCGGTACAGCAATTTGCGGTTTTTGCGTAAGAGATTGTACAAAGTAACCTGATTTTTCTTTGGCATAAATCAAGCCTTGCGCTTCAAGTAATTCATAGCAACTTTTTGCAGTATTCAAACTAGTACTTTGCAACTCAGCAAACTGCCGTAAAGAACTAAGTTTTTGCCCAACAATCAATTCACCGCTATAAATTTTCTGTGCAACCTGCTCTGCTAATACCTGATATTGAAATGCCATATCTGTACCCAAATTTTAATAATAGTTGTATCTGTATCTATTAAACTAACAGATTTATTCTTCTTTTACAGTTAGTTTTAAATCCAATTGATTTAAAAGGAGAAAATGATGAGAATGATCGTACTTGCTTACATCGCTTTTGGGCTGACAGCCTGCCAACCTCAACAGGTCAACAAAGCTGCACAACAACAGCATTTCATTTGTAAATCATTGATTGAAGGTTTTTTAAAAACACAAAAATTAGGTGAATATCAGCTGAATCATTTGCAACCCACTTTGCATCAAACGGCAGCTAAACGTGAATATACTTACCAAGCAAGCGCTGATCACTCAATGAAAATTAACATGCCATCACAGCAAAATTTAAAGTTTGAATGTCTACAAAAAACTGCTGAGCAATTCGATATTCAATTAGTCAATCCACAACAAACCCAAAACCAAACTTTACTGAGTTTAAGTTTACCACCGCAAAAAACTATCGATACTTTGACAGCTTTTTCGCTAAAAACTCAATGAATAAACGGACACGTTTCGGCAAATGTTCCTGCTGATAATACACCGCATGGATGTGTTGTTCATAAATGTCTATTTGATCTTCAAACAGTGCAATTAATCGATTTTGTTTCAGATCTCGATGTACTAAAAAGGCAGATAAACACGTAATACCTAAACCATCCAATGCCATTTGTCGAACCGTTTCACCATTAGAAGCTTTAATTTTAGGACGAACTGTCAACTTTTCACCATTAATTTTGATTGGCCAAGTATTTAAATGCGATACCTTGCTAAAGCCAATTTGAGGATGATTGAGAATGTCTTGAGGCGTTTTCGGATAACCATTTTTTTCTAAATATTCAGGGCTTGCCACAAGGTATAAGCGACTTTTACACAACAATCGTGCATGTAAACTTGAATCATTCAGCTCACCAAAACGGATTGCCACATCAGTTTTATGTTCGAGTAAGTCAATCACTTGATCATTAGAGTTGAGTTCAATTTCAATATTTGGATAAAGCTGATTAAACTCAGACATTAACGGAACAATCACATGCAAGACAAATGGCGTTGCTGAATCAACTCTAATTAGCCCCGAAGTATCACCATCCGATTTGAGTAAAGCATCTTCGGCTTCATTTAAATCATGCACAATTTTTCGAGCTTTTTCTAAGAAAATATGCCCTTCTTGTGTCAATTTTAATTTTCGAGTTGTACGCTCTAACAAAGTCACATTCAGTTTAGACTCAAGGCGTTGTAATGCACGACTAACACCAGACGTTGTTTGGTCTAACTGTAATGCTGCTGCTCCAATTGAGCCACTATCAACAATATTAATAAAAGCATTTAATTCTTCTAAGGTCGATTTCATATCACCAATACAACTCGCAATAATTGATTTTTAATCAATAATATTTTGCCAATTCACCACTTTAATGGCAACAATAAAACTTGCAAAATACACTCAATCTAAAAATGAAGAATATTCATGTCACAAACGACTTTATCCCATACACCTAAAATCATCCCTGCTTTCGGCGTAGGTACATTCCGCCTATCGGGTCAAACGGTCATAGACTCTATTAAAACCGCTTTAGATGTCGGTTATCGTGCAGTAGATACGGCACAAATCTACGGCAATGAAGCCGAAGTTGGACAAGCGATTGGTGAAAGTCATATTCATCGCAATGATTTATTTATCACCACAAAGATATGGACAGAGCACTATCGTGCAGACAAACTTATTCCAAGTTTAAAAGATAGTTTACAAAAATTGCGAACCGATGCGGTCAATCTCACCCTGATCCATTGGCCTGCACCGTCACTTGGAATATCTGTAGCAGAATTGATGCAAAACCTACTTGAAGCCAAACAACAAGGTTTAACCGAGCATATTGGTATTTCAAACTTCAATATTGATTTAACACAACAAGCGATTGATGCCGTGGGTATTGAAAATATTGCCACTAATCAAATTGAACTCAGTCCTTATTTGCAAAATCATCAGTTAGTCAATTATTTACAATCCAAACATATTGATGTGACCTCATATATGACATTGGCATATGGCAAAGTATTGAATGATCCTATTTTGAGTGACATTGCCAAAAACCATCAGGCTTCAACTGCTCAAATTGTCTTAGCATGGGCATTACAAGAAGGCTTTGCTGTGATTCCTTCTTCGACAAAACGGGAACATTTAATGGCAAATTTGAAAGCACAAGATATTCAATTGACCCATGAAGAAATTCAATTGATTCGACAACTTGAATGTAATAGACGTGAAGTAAATCCTGAAAATTTAGCTCCAATTTGGGATTAGTCCGATATGAAAATTAATTTTCCCTTACTCGCCCTTGCCATTGGTGCATTTGCCATTGGTACAACAGAGTTTTCTCCCATGGGATTTTTGCCACAAATTGCAGAAAATCTCAATATTTCTATTCCCACCGCGGGTATGCTCATCACTGCTTACGCACTTGGCGTGATGATTGGTGCACCAATCATGACTTTATGGTTTGGACATTTTCCACGCCGTAAAGCTCTGATTATTTTAATGGGCATTTTTACACTAGGTAATCTTTTTGCGGCAATTGCTCCCAATTATTGGGGCTTAATGGGCGCACGAATTTTCACCAGTTTAAACCACGGCGCATTTTTCGGTATTGGTTCAATTGTTGCCACAAGTGTTGTACCAAAAGATAAACAAGCGAGTGCGGTTGCGATGATGTTTATGGGGCTAACTATTGCCAATATCGGCGGTGTACCTTTAGCCACATGGATTGGACAAAATATTGGTTGGAGAATGTCTTTTGCACTGATTGCAATCTTAGGTGTCATCACCATGCTCTCTCTTTGGAAAGCACTGCCTGAGGGTGAACTCGGACAACGTCCTGATGTCAAAGCAGAACTCAAAGTTCTAACACGCTTGCCTGTGGTACTTGCATTACTTACAACGGTGATGAGTGCGGGTGCGATGTTTACCCTATACACCTATATTGCACCGAGCCTACATCATATTACCCATGCGACACCAACTGTCATTACATTCATGTTGGTTCTCATCGGCATTGGCTTTTCAATTGGCAATCATTTAGGCGGAAAGTTTGCAGATTTATCGGTATCCAAAACCCTAATTGGCTTCTTGGTTGTTTTGATGGTGATGATGTTGCTCTTTCCAATCTTAGCAAAAACGACGATTGGTGCTGCCATTGCATTGATTATTTGGGGGGCAGCAGCCTTTGCCGTAGTTCCCCCTTTACAAATGCGTGTCATGTCTGTTGCACATGAAGCACCAGGCTTAGCATCATCGGTCAATATTGGTGCTTTCAACTTAGGCAATGCCTTAGGAGCCGCGGCTGGTGGCGCAGTCCTCAGTATGAACATGAGTTATGCCATGGTTTCAACTACAGGTGCTGTTCTAACTGCTGTAGGGTTAGTTTTAGTCTTTATTCAAATGAAGATGAGCAAAGAACTTGTACAATAATTCAGTCACTAATGTAGCTAAACATCAAAACAAAAACCTTCAAATATGACGTTGAAGGTTTTTGTTTTAAAACGACTTAAAAATTATTTCAACATCACAGGTAAAGTGGGTAATACACTGTTTTTTGCCAATTCTGCTTTCATCTTTTGCAACATTTGATAAGGCTGCTGCTCGACCAACATATTGGTCACACTTTGCGGAATTGAACCTTCAGGGTCAGCAAAACCCGTCGTAGTCACTTTAGTTTTATTACCTGCTATTTTTTGAAAAACCCAATCGCCTTCATAATTTTTTAAACGAATATAATTCGGATTTAGCGGTTTACCTGAAGCAATGGCTTTATTTTTAATGCTAATTGTACCATTGGCATCTTTAAACATTTTCCCTTTCACTACCATATCACGGTCTTTTAAGGGAAATGGAAAATCGAGCACCATATATAGAGTGAACTCTCCTTTTTTATCATCACGAGATAACACTTCAGCACGAGCCACATTGGGCACCCACTTCGGTGTATTTTGCACATCTAAAACGAGGGCAACTGCTCGCTCAATTGGTACATCATAAGTCGTTTCGCCTTTATAAGATAAAACCGTCTGACTCGGATCTTGATAAGTCCAAACTTTAATATTATTTTTATTCATACTAAGTTTAGCATTGGCAGGTAAAGCCGCCTGTGTAGTCAGGCATATTGCACTGACCACACACGCAAATAACATCACTGTTTTTTTCATTCGAAATTCTTTTCTAGATCATTTTTATTTATTTTAATGAAACACACTTTGGACTTAAATGTCATTTAAGCCTAAAACATCTTTCATATCGTATTTTTTGGCATCTTTACCCACAACCCATGCGGCTGCACGTACTGCACCTGAAGCAAAGTTCATACGGCTTGTCGCTTTATGTGTAACTTCTACACGTTCGCCTTCACCAATAAACATCACGGTATGTTCACCAACAATATCACCGCCACGAATGGTTTGAAAACCAATGCTTTGACGTTCACGAGGACCTGTATAGCCTTCACGATGATAAACTGCATCTTGTTTTAAATCACGACCTAAAGTATCTGCAATCGCTTCACCCATCATAAGTGCTGTACCTGATGGTGCATCTACTTTATGGCGGTGATGTGCTTCAATAATTTCAATATCGACAGTATCGTTAAATACTTTGGCAGCAAGCTCAAGTAATTTAATTGAAACATTCACACCCACTGAATAGTTCGCAGCATAGACCACAGGTGTTTTCGTTGCAGAATCATTCAAAATATCTTTTTGTTCATCTGAAAAACCTGTTGTACCAATAACCATGGCTACGCCAGCAGTAGAACACAATTTCAAGTTGCTTTCAGTCGCTACAGGTGCAGTAAAATCAATAACAACATCAACATCTTTCAAAACTTCTTCTAGGCTACCAACAACCTTTACACCCACAGCACCAATGCCTGCAAGCTCACCTGCATCTGTACCAATGAGCGTACTTTCAGGGCGCTCTACAGCAGCAGCGAGTTGATAACCTGCTTGTTGTACCGCTTGAATAAGCGTACGACCCATACGACCGCCTGCACCTAAAATCCCAATGCGTGGAGCTGACATAACATTTTCCTGATGTTGATTCTAAATTAATCTTACTATAACAAAAGTCTGGGAATTTTCTAAAAGTTAAAATTGAAATTTAATCCACCATACCCATCGAAGTGACTCAATTTCATCGCGCATAAAAAAGCCACTTCAAGATGATATTGAAGTGGCTTTTCATCATTCTGCATTTAACTTTATTTTAGTCAAACAAGCGATCAAAGAATGATTTTTTCTTTGGTGATGATTTATTGTCATCGCCATCCATTGTTTCCTGTAACTCTTTTAACAGTTCACGTTGACGTGAAGTAAGATTTATAGGTGTTTCAATGACAATACGGCACAGTAAATCACCTTGCATACTGGTACGAACAGGTTTTACACCTTTACCACGTAGACGGAACATTTTACCTGTTTGCGTTCCTTCTGGAATTTTCAGGCTGACGCGACCATCTAAAGTCGGTATTTCAATTTCTTTACCTAAAGCTGCATCAGCAAAACTGACAGGGACATCCATATATAAATCTGCGCCATCACGTTGGAACACTTCATGTTCACGAACTACGACTTCTACATATAAATCGCCTGCCTGACCATCACGAATCGCTTCACCTTTACCAGTTAAACGTACACGATCACCATTGTCCACGCCCGCAGGAATGGTCACTTCAAGTGTTTGCTGACGGTCTTTTACACCAGAGCCATGACAAGTATTACATGGGTTCTTAATGATTTTACCTTGTCCACGACAGGTATTACACGTTTGTTGCACAGAGAAAAAGCCCTGCTGCATACGTACTTGACCCGCACCATGACAAGTCTTACACGTTTCTACATCATTTGGATTTTTTGAACCCTTCCCATCACAAGTTTCGCATGGTGCTGGTGCAGTAAAGCTAATGGTTTTTTTCACACCTTGAACAGCTTCTTCAAGAGTCAATTCCATGACATAGCGTAAATCAGAACCACGGCGTTGACGTTGTTGTTGGCTACGACCACCAAAAGAACCACCGAAAATATCACCGAACTGACTGAAAATGTCTTCTGCGCTGAATCCACCTCCACCGAATCCGCCGCCGCCCATACCACCTTCAAAGGCTTTATGCCCCATACGGTCATACATACTACGCTTTTCACTATCGGATAAAACTTCGTAAGCTTCAGCAGCTTCCTTAAATTTTTCTTCTGCTTCAGCGTTGTCAGGGTTACGGTCAGGGTGATACTTCATCGCCATCTTACGATAGGCTTTTTTAATCTCATCATCACTTGCGGTTTTGGCAACAACCAAAACCTCATAATAATCACGTTTAGCCATGTTTGGCGATGCTCCACGGAATTTAGATAAAACTTAACTGTGAATAAGATGGGGATACCTTATCCATTTTACAAGTTATAACAATAATATTTTTAAAATGCGGCTTTCTTATTGAGATATTTGCTAAAACCTTTAATCCACGCATTGAGTAAAAACAACCATGCAATGGTACTAAATACGACACCAACAACTGTACAAGCCTTAACCCAAAGCATGCTATCCCAATAAAAGAAAATAAGCGGAATAAACCAAAGTGCAGCAAAAGCGGCCAAAATAACAAAAATAATGACATTACGCATGACCCAAAGTGCTTGTGCATGCATCCATACCTCTGCATCAACCTGAGCAACTTTACGAGCAAGTAAATATGCAATCACAGCACTGACCACACTGAACAGTGCAAGAAACATAAACATATAAGCCATCGCCATATAACGGCGATGTTTTTCCAGATTGTCTTGCCCCATGCGTATTTTGAACCTCACATTTACTGCACACTGATATCATTTTTATGCAGTAAATTTACAAATATTATTTTATGTAAACGATCAAGTGCTACTATATTGAAATTTTCAATTTTTCGCACCTGATATTCCGCTTTTTTATGTAGTTTCGATGGTTTTTTTCACCTTAAACCATGTTGCATACAGCGCAGGTAAGAAAAATAGCGTCAATAATGTCGCAATAATCAATCCGCCCATAATCGCCACAGCCATCGGTCCAAAGAAGATACTTCTAGATAATGGAATCATCGCAAGTACCGCAGCTAACGCTGTTAAAATAATCGGGCGGAAACGGCGTACTGTAGCATCTAAGATTGCATCCCACTGATTTTGCCCAGCCAAAATATCTTGCTCAATCTGATCAATCAAAATGAGTGAATTTCGCATAATCATGCCTGACAGTGCAATTGTGCCAAGCATTGCCACAAAACCAAACGGTTTATTAAACAGAATTAAAAACAGCACCACGCCAATTAAGCCCAATGGTGCAGTCAAAAAGACGATGAATGACCGTGACAAACTTTTCAATTGAATCATCAATAAGGTAAAGACCACAGCCAAGAATAATGGCATACCCGCATTCACGGAGCTTTGTCCTTTTGCCGATTCTTCTACTGTACCACCAACCTCAACCAAGTAACCGCTCGGTAATTCAGTGCGTAGCTGATCAATCTTTTCAGCCAACTCACTAACGACTGTCGCAGGCTGTAACTTCGTCGCAATATCAGCACGAACAGTAATCGTTGGCAAACGGTTACGATGCCAAATTAAACCATCTTCAAATTTATAATCAATTTGTGCAATCTGCGCTAGAGGTACTGTGCCCCCATTGCTTGTTGGTACAGCCAAACTTGACAATGCTTCTACACTCATGCGTTCTTGTTGATCACCACGAATACGAATATCAATTAATTCACGTTTTTCACGATACTGATTAATGACTGCACCTGTAATTGAGCTATTTAAGAAATTAGCTAAATCTTGTGAAGTCACACCCATTTGACGTGCACGATCTTGATCAATATTCAAAGAAATGATTTTACTTGGCTCGCCCCAATCTAAATGAACATTGGTCGTATTTGGATTCTCTCCCACCAGCTTCGCAACTTTCATAGCTTCTTGACGTACCATTTTTACATCTTCACCAGAAACACGATATTGCAGTGGATAACCCACAGGTGGACCATTTTCAAGTAATGACACACGAGTACGAACTTGTGGTAAAAGTTGGCGAATTTGAGTATCTAAAGATTTGCGAATGTCATCTCGATCATCAATTGATGATGCCAAAACAACAAACTGTGCAAAACTTGCCTGTGGCATTTGTTGATCGAGTGGTAAGTAAAAGCGTGGTGAACCCGTCCCTACATAAGCGACATAGTTATCAATACCTTTTTGCTTCGACAAAAATGCTTCAACTTTTTTCACAGCATCTTCTGTCGCTGTAAGTGATGCTCCTTCTTCGAGTTTTAAATCGACCAAAATTTCTGCACGGTTAGATGGTGGAAAAAATTGCTGTGGTACGAGTTTAAACATCGCAACTGACAACAGAAAAATACCGACCGTAATTGCCACAACGGTTTTTCGATAGGTCACACATACATTAACTAATTTACGAAAACTTTGATAAAAACGACTTTGATAAGGGTCAAAATGCTCACCTGCATGATGCACGATCGGCTCAGGTTCAGGCTGTTTACGTAAACGAGCTATTAAACGTTGATACCACGGAGCACGCTGAGCTGTTTTGCTAAAATCAGGCAATAATTTATCGCCCAAATATGGTACAAACAGGACAGCAGCAATCCATGACACAATCAGTGCGATGGTCACCACTTGAAAAATTGAACGGGTATATTCCCCTGTACTTGATGCAGCCGTGGCAATTGGTAAAAAGCCTGCTGCGGTAATGAGTGTTCCTGTTAGCATGGGAAATGCGGTACTCGTCCACGCATAGCCTGCCGCTTTCATTCGACTATAGCCTTGCTCCATTTTTATCGCCATCATTTCAACGGCAATAATCGCATCATCGACCAATAAACCCAGTGCTAAAATTAATGCACCCAAAGAAATTTTATGAAGACCAACATCAAATAAATTCATGCCTGCAAAGGTCATTGCCAAAACCAATGGAATGGAAAATGCTACCACAAGCCCTGTACGGAAACCGAGTGAAAAGAAGCTGACCAATAAAACAATAATGACAGCTTCAGCAAGCACTTTTACAAACTCATGAATACTGCGCTGTACCGCCACCGGCTGATCTGACACTTTTTGCAGTTTCATACCCAAAGGTAAAGTCTTTTGTAGCGACTGAAATTCTGTTTCGAGGTTTTTACCAAGCGCAATAATGTCGCCACCTTTACGCATCGCCACAGACAAACCAATACCGTTTTCCCCCATAAAACGCATGCGAGGTTGGGCTGGTTCACTAAAACCTCTATAGACATCGGCAACATCGCCCAATTGAATAGTTTTATCGCCCACCAACAACGGCATTTTTTTTAAGTCATCGACACTTTTAATTGCACCACTGACGCGGACTTGAATACGGTCTGAACCTGTTTCAAAGTAGCCTGCACTGGTAATGGCATTTTGTTTTGCTAATGCCTCTTGAATGGCTGTGACAGGTACACCGAGTTGCACCGCTTTGGTGTTTGATAACTCAATCCAAATTTTTTGATCTTGTAAACCAATCAAGTTCACCTTACTGACATCTTTCACACGTTGTAGCTGTAACTGCAAACGGTCTGCATATTCTTTTAAAGTCGCATAGTCAAAGTCATTGCCAGTGAGCACATAAATATTACCGTAGGTATCACCAAACTCATCATCAAAGAAAGGTCCTTGCACACCACTTGGCAATTGCCCTTTGATATCTCCAACCTTTTTACGGACTTGATACCATACATCGGGTACTTGCGAAGACTTCAATGAATCTCGAGCCATAAACATAATCATGGATTCTCCTGGTCGAGAATACGCCATAATTTTGTCGTATGAGCCTGTGCTCATCAGCTGTTTTTCAATTTTATCGGTAATCTGTAAAGAAACTTCTTCAGCCGTTGCACCTGGCCAATAAGTCTGTACCACCATTACTTTAAAGGTGAAGGGTGGATCTTCACTTTGTGAAAGTTTTGAATAAGAGAATAGACCGACAATTCCGAGCAGTAACATAAAATAAAGAACTAAACCTTTATTTCTCAGTGCCCATTCAGAGAGATTAAATTTAATTGGTTCGCTCATATGCCCGCCTCTTTCATGCTGACAGCACGATTTTCACGGTCTACAGGTTTAATTTTTTGCTTTTCACGCAGTAAATGAACACCACCTACTACGACCCATTGTCCAGCTTGTAAACCACTGATCACTGGTACACTGTCACGTCCATAAGCACCCAATGTCACGTTAACTTTGTGTACAGTCTGATTTGGATTGACTACCCAAACATAAGCCTGATTTTCTGTGGCTGATACACTCGACAAGGGCACACTTAAAATATTTTGAATATTTTGACTAAAGAAAACACGGGCACTTTGCCCAAGTTGAATTGCAGACTGACCTTCTTTAAGTGCTACTTTGACACTAAAAGTCCGTGATTGATCTGCCGCAGGGGATATTTCTCGAACATAAGCTGCAAATTTATCATTCGGTTTTGACCACAAAGTAATCCAAGCATCTTGACCAACTTTAATTGATGAAATTGCCTGTTCAGGAACACCTATCACCACTTCACGATCACCATCAATTGCCACTTGGTATGCAGGCTGCCCTGCTGAAATCACCTGTCCAATTTCAATATTACGTTCAGTAATGACACCATTTTTATTGGCAACCAATTGGTTATATCCTGTTTGGTTAGCACTGACATCATAATTCGATTGCGCTTGTTTTAGTGCTGCATTGGCTGAATCATATTGATTTTTAACCGTATCGTACTGTGACCGACTTACAGCATTAATCGGTAAAAGTTGCTGAAAACGCTTAAACTCATCTGCCGCAACTTTAGCAGCAGACTGTGCACTTTCAAGTTGTGCACGAGCTGAGTTAAGTTGTAATTGCGCATCTTTCACATCAAGTTTTGCTAAAACCTGACCGATTTTAACGCGGTCTCCCGTATCGACATAACGTTCAACAATTTGTCCACCCACACGAAATGCTAAAGCCGTTTGTTGTTTTGCCTGCACATCGCCTGCATAGCTTTTTTGGTCAATCAGAGACGTTGCAGGTTGTTGAACCATTACAAATGGAATTTGTTCTACAGTGGGTTGTTCTTTGCTGCATCCCCACAGCGTTACATAACTGATGATCATCAGACTACTGATCGTCGTTTTCAAAATATTCATACACAAAGCTCTTATTCAAATGTGTTTTTTCAGGCAAAATAATTTTTTCAGACAAAACAATTACGGGTTATTAATTTGATTATTTCTTAATTAATATACCGCATGGTACACTAATTGCAATTGCTGTAAAAAGTAAATGACTTTACTTAGTTTTTTTTATGGATATGTTTGTGCAAATACCTGTTGGACGACCTAAAGATCTCGAAAAGCGTCAGAACATTCTGAATGCTGCCAAAGCTGTTTTTCTCAAAAATGGCTATAATGGTTCAAGCATGAACCACATTGCCCAAGAAGCAGGCGTGACCAAGCTCACGGTCTATAATCATTTTCAGGACAAACAGAATCTTTTTATTTGTGCAATTGAAGCGACTTGTGAAGAATCAATCAGCGCTAAGCCACTAACGTTATCTGCAGATAGTAATTTTCGTGAAGTGCTTCATCAAACTTGCGGGCTTGCATTAAATGTTGTCAATTTGCCCGAAGCCATTAAGTTAGAGCATTTATTACTTGAGCTTGCTGCCGAAAAAAATCCATTGGCAGTTTTATTTTTTAATGCTTCTCATCAACGTATGAATATGGTTTGGGGAAATTTATTCAGCCAAGCGGCATCTTTTGGTTTTATTCAATCAAATGAGATTGATAAACAGATTTGCCTGATATTGTCTTTATTACTTGGTATGCGTCATCACGAAGTTTTACTCGGTATCCGCAATCCACCCGATGCTAAAGAAAAAGAAAGCATTATTACTGAATGTATTGATCTATTCTTATTAAAATATAGTATCCCACCTAAATATTTAAATTCTAAATAATCTATAAGACCAATTTGGGCATACTGAATTGGTCACTACCCTATTTGCAGAAAAAGTATGCAATGAATACATACTTTTGTCTGTACCTGCTTGGCTTAGCAGAAAATCGAGTGCATATTCAAAAAAGAGAACACATGGAGAGTAAAAAATGGTTCAACAAATTGATGCTCCTCTACGCGAAGACGTCCGCCTACTCGGAAATTTGCTTGGAGAAACCCTAAAAGAACATGCAGGGCAGGATTTGTTTAATCAGATTGAACAAATTCGTGCTTTAGGCAAAGGCGCACGTGATGGGCAACTTGAAGCTGAAAAAGAGCTTGAACAACTCTTTCTCAATTTAAAAGATGAAGAGATTTTACCCCTGACCCGTGCTTTTTCACACTTTTTGAACTTTGCCAATATTGCTGAGCAGTATCATGTGGTACGCAGTCGCCGTCAAAGTGAATTTGATGTGACCGCACCCTCTCCAAATGTCCTTGATCATTTATTTGAAAAATTTAAAAACCAAGAAATTAATGCCGATAAGCTCTACCAACAAATTTGTGAACTAAAAATTGAATTGGTACTCACAGCGCATCCCACTGAAGTCAGTCGTCGTACACTCATTCAAAAATATGATGGTATCAATAATTGCCTGTCTAAATTTGATCAACAAAAACTCACACCAAAACAACGTGATGAAGTACTTGCCGATTTGAAACAATTGGTCTGTTCTGCTTGGCAAACAGATGAGATTCGTCAGCATCGCCCAACACCTATTGATGAAGCAAAATGGGGCTTCACTACCATTGAACAAACATTGTGGAATGCTGTACCAAAATTCATTCGTAGCTTAGATTCACAAGTACAAGACAACTGTGAAAAATCGTTACCGTTAAATATTGCCCCAATTCGCTTTGCATCGTGGATGGGTGGCGACCGTGATGGTAACCCTAATGTTACTCATAATATTACTCAAGAAGTTTTGTGGTTATCGCGTTGGAAAGCTGCCGATCTTTATCTACGAGATATTGAAGACTTACGTTGGGAATTGTCAATTGAGGCATCTTCAGAGGAGTTAAGCCAAGCATTAGGCTACAAACACCCTGAGCCATACCGTGAATATTTACGTACAACACGTGAACGTCTAAAAGCGACCCGCCAATGGCTTGCTGATAAATTGCGTGGACAACATTCAGATGTTGATCGTAGCTTAATTATTAGTCATAAAGATGAATTATTACAACCATTACAGCTATGCTATCGCTCATTGATGGACTCTAATTTACCTGAAATTGCCAATGGTAAATTGCTCGATTTTATCTACCGTGTGAACTGTTTTGGTATCGAATTACTCAAACTTGATATTCGCCAAGAATCAGGTCGTCACCGCCAAGCCATTTCTGCGATTACTGAATATTTAGGTTTAGGCAATTTTGAAACATGGACTGAACAAGCCCGTCAAAACTTTTTATTGCAAGAACTACAAAGCAAACGCCCACTATTACCAAAACATCTTAATGAGCCAACAGGTAGCCTGATTGACCATCCGGATGTGCAAGAAGTTTTTGCCACCATGCGGACGTTAGCAGAACAACCGAAAGAATGTTTAGGTGCGTACATCATTTCAATGGCGGAATATGCGAGTGATGTTTTAGCCGTTTTACTCCTGCAAAAAGAAGCTGGCATCGAACATCCACTTCGTGTCGTTCCATTGTTTGAAACTTTGAAAGACTTAGATGGCGCAGCAAGTACCATGAGCACTTTGTTCAATATGCATTGGTACAAACAGCATATTCAAGGTAAACATGAAGTGATGATTGGCTACTCAGATTCTGCTAAAGATGCAGGCTTTATGTCAGCAAATTGGGCGCAGTATCGTGCACAAGAAGAATTGACTGCGATTGCTCAACAACATGGCGTACAGTTGACTCTTTTCCACGGGCGTGGTGGCTCAATCAGCCGTGGTGGCGCACCAACGCAACAGGCATTATTCTCACAACCACCGGGTTCAATTTCAGGTGCTATTCGTGTAACTGAACAAGGTGAAATGATTCGCTTTAAATTTGGCTTAGAAGAAATTGCTCTTCAAAACCTCGAAATTTATACCGCAGCAACGCTTGAGGCAACACTATTACCACCACCTGAACCTAAACAGGAATGGCGTGATTTGATGCATAAAATGACAGATCTTTCTGTTCAGGTTTATCGTCAAACTGTGCGTGAAAATCCACATTTTGTGAAGTACCTACGTACCGTTACTCCTGAACTTGAATTACAAATGTTACCGCTCGGCTCACGTCCTGCAAAACGCAAAGTCAGTGGGGGTATTGAATCTTTACGTGCTATTCCATGGGTATTTGCATGGACACAAATTCGTTTAATGCTTCCTGCTTGGCTCGGAACAGGTGCGGCAATTAATCAAGTTATTGGTCAAGGTCAAAAAGATTTACTTGATGAAATGTTAGCAGAATGGCCGTACTTCCAAACTTTAATTGATATGTTGGAAATGGTTTTATCTAAAGCCGATTCAAACATTGCACTATATTACGAAGCACACCTAACTGATGATGAGGATTTGAAAATCCTTGGTACAGAGCTTCGTCAGCGTTTACACGATGCAGTACAAACATTATTGGCAATGAAAGGTGAATCGAAACTGCTCAGTTCCAATGAAGTTTTAGATCAGGCGATGCAAATTCGTAAACCGTATTTATTACCATTACACTTACTTCAAGCTGAACTCATGAAGCGTCGTCGTGGTTACTTGGCAGAACGTCAAGCTGAACACACGCCTGTCGACCATGCTCTTATGGTGAGTATTGCAGGCATTGCAGCTGGTTTACGCAATACAGGTTAATTGATCCATCTTCGTTATACATTGAAAAAGGGATATTTAAATATCCCTTTTTTATTTTTTAGTCACGTAACCATTAAAAAAAGATTTTACGCTTTTAGAATAGGCATTATCACTTTTATAAACATGATGATTCGCCAAATTTTTATTGCCTTTTTTATATGATTCAGAAGCGAATTATTTCCGATATATACGCATAATTCTCACTATTATCAACAATATTTTATATACCAAATGGTAAATTAACCATAAAACTCATATATTTGAGTTGAACGAAAATTTGTTACAGAAATTAAAAATTATTAAAAACAAGCGTATG
The DNA here is from genome assembly GCF_046269225.1 of Acinetobacter sp. TY2. Taxonomy (NCBI): domain Bacteria; kingdom Pseudomonadati; phylum Pseudomonadota; class Gammaproteobacteria; order Moraxellales; family Moraxellaceae; genus Acinetobacter; species Acinetobacter sp. TY2. The sequence goes on along the minus strand of NZ_JBJZOR010000005.1, from coordinate 12,917 downwards.
ATGTTCCAAATTTGTTTTTAGAGTGCTCATTTTATGTCCAACTGGTTCCCCAAATGGCAACCTTATTCAGGCAGCGTTGATGCTCGTCCTGTCGGTACCAATGAGTATCTTCCTCCCGCTCAAAGTGCTGTTTTAGGTATCCAACATGCATTTGCTATGTTTGGTGCAACGGTTCTTGCCCCATTTCTGATGGGCTTTGACCCAAACCTTGCCATTTTAATGTCAGGGATTTGTACCATTTTATTTTTCATCATGACTGGTGGACGTGTTCCTAGTTATTTAGGTTCAAGCTTTGCCTTTATTGGTGTCGTTATTGCTGCGACAGGCTATGCTGCATCGGGTACAGGTGCACCTAACCTCAACCTTGCGACTGCTGCTGGCGGGATCATGGCGTGTGGTATTTTATATGCAATTTTCGGTTTTATCGTGATGGCAACAGGTACACGATGGATTGAAAAACTCATGCCACCTGTCGTGACTGGTGCTGTAGTCATGATTATTGGTTTAAACCTTGCACCTGTAACTGTCAAAGGTGTCGCAGGTAATAACTTTAATATGTGGATGGCTTTGGTCACCGTACTGTGTATGGGTTCAATTGCTGTATTCACCAAAGGTTTATTACAACGCTTATTGTTATTGGTTGGTTTACTGTGTGCTTATTTGATCTATTTTATTGTATCGAATGTCTTGGGCAATGGTACACCAATTAACTTTACACCAATTCAACAAGCTGCATGGTTCGGAATGCCAACCTTTCACTCACCTGTTTTTGATGTCAATGCAATGCTCATCATTGCACCTATTGCACTGATTTTAGTGGCTGAAAACTTAGGTCATATCAAAGCAGTTAGCGCCATGACTGGTGAAAACTTAGATCCATACATTGGTAAAGCCTTTGTTGCCGATGGTATTGCCACCACACTTTCAGGTGGTGTAGGCGCACCAGGTATGACGACCTATGGTGAAAATATCGGTGTAATGGCTGTCACCCGTGTTTACTCAACTATTGTTTTCGTCATTGCTGGCGTATTTGCGGTTTTCTTAGGTTTTTCACCAAAGTTTGGTGCCATTATTCACACTATTCCAACGGCAATTTTAACTGGTGCTTCAATTGTAGTCTTCGGTTTAATTACTATTGCAGGCGCAAAAATTTGGATTGAAAACAAAGTTGATTTCTCCAAAAATAAAAACCTAATGGTTGCTGCTGTAACGATTATTTTAGGGACAGGTGATTTTGCCCTACAATTTGGTGACTTTAACTTAGGTGGTATTGGTACCGCTACATTCGCTGCTTTATTCTTAAATTGGATTTTTAGTTTTGCCGACAAATCAGAATAGTTTTTTTCAAAATAATAAATTGTGACTTTTTAAGCAGCCATTGGGCTGCTTTTTTTATACCTTGATTTTGACTGTCATAAATCTACTTTTTTTATCATCAACTTTAAGTAAAATAAAACTACTCTCAAGCTATTTCAGTAACAGACTCCCATGCGCCTCGACTTTTTTGACCTGCAATTGTTTCTTAATATTGTCGATACAGGTAGCCTGACTCGCGGAGCAGAGCGTTCGGCTATTTCGCTACAAGCAGCAAGTGAGCGTATCAAAAAATTAGAGCAATATTATAAAACTCATCTATTTACTCGTCATGCCAATGGAGTAAAACTCACCCTTGCGGGACAAACTTTTGCAGAACAAGCTTTATTGTTGGTACAACAAGCAAAGAAACTTGAACAAGTCATGTCACCCTATGCCAAAGGTATGACAGCTCAAATGACGCTTTGGTGTAACTCTTCTGCACAAAGTGAATATTTACCTATATTACTGCCACAATATTTGGTCGAAAATCCACATGTTCAAATAGACCTACAAGAAGCTGAAAGTCGTGAAATTATTCAAAGTATCGAAAAAGATACGGCAAAATTAGGGCTGATTTCAAATTTTTTTCATCATTCAGGCTTACAAACCCTCGAATTTTCAGATGATCCATTGGTACTCATTTGTCCACCATTTCATGAACTCAAAGATCAACAACAGCTTAATTTAATCGATATTTTGCATTATCCTTTTGTCGGTTTAATGCAATATCATTCGCTACAACAATCGATTGAAACCCAAGCAAAATTGCTCAATTGTGCAATTCAATATCGGCTTAGACTGCCAAATTTTGCTGCCATTGCTCAAGTCGTTGCCAATGGTGTTGGTATTGCAATCATGCCCAAACGTGCTGCACGGCGTTTAAATATTTTATATGATTTTCGTCAAGTAGAGCTTGTTGGAGAATGGGCAAATCGTAAACTATTGCTCGTTGCGAAAAACTTTGATGAACTCCCCTTGTCCTATCAACATTTTTCACAATTTTTAATCGAACAAAAAAATCATTTATAAATAAACTTAAATCAAACCAAACGGATGCAAAACTGAATAACATCCAAAAATCACTAAACCACAAAAGAATAGCTTACGAAATCTTTGCTCAGGAATACGGTAACGAATTTTTGTTCCTGCCCACATGCCAACCAATGCAGGAATAAGTGCAATCAATGATAATTTATAATCAATAGGCGTATCTTCTACAGGATTTAGATGTAAGAAAATCGCCAAACAAAAAGTTGATACGGTAAAAGCGAGTCCAAGTGTTTGAACTAAGTCATCACGTTTTAACTGCAAAGATTGCACATAAGGTACGACAGGAATGACCACTACGCCTGTTGCGACCGTTAAAGCCCCTCCCAAATAGCCGACCATTGGAGATAACCATTTTTCATATGGTGCAAGATTCGGCATACTTTTGGCAAATAAACCATACAACCCGTACAGTGCCAACATTCCACCGAGTAGTGCTTCACTGTGAAAGCCCGAAGTATTTTGTCCTAGAGTTGGAAAAATACTCCACACTGAACCAACAATAATTCCTAATAACAAAGGCCAAAACCGTTTAATGAGACTTAACACATTGCCCTCAGCAAAAAGTTGCCAAAGATTGGTCACAATAGATGGAATAATCAACAATGTAGCAGCTTGAAAAGGACTAATCACCAAAGTTAAAAGCCCCATAGATACAGCAGGTAAACCTAAACCAATCGTACCTTTAATCATGCCTGCAATGGTAAATACAGCAATGATAAATCCAATCATAGAACGTTCCTCAGCAATTGGGCACATGCTACAACGCCATCTATAACTGAGAAATCACTGTTTTCAGTAGTAAGCCTCAATCAATGATTGAGGCTCTCATTGCTTAAATTTAAAAGGAAGCATCCAATATTTAACAATTGGAATAGAACCAATTTATACAAATTAAAATAATTATTTAAAATTCAATAAACTACAGACCAATCAGTCTTAAAATGCAGACAAAAATCGTCTTTTATATTTTAAATTTATATTATGAGGTACAAGCAGTATCTGATTTTTTTATATTCGATATATTAAATTACGTCTTCATATCAAGACATTATCTTAGTCATAATATTTTCAAATAAATAATTCTTATATCACCTTAATAAACGTATAAATCAAATTTCAAATGAAATCGATCTAATTGAAATCGCATTAACAACAAAAGACCCTAAAGATGTTGTCAGTACATTTTTAGCAAACTCATCTAAAGATAAAGTCAAAAATACTGCATAAAAACTCGTTGTAGAAAATGCTCTGTATATGTCTTTAAGCTTTAAAAATAAGGAACTTGAACCTATAAAACCATGGTGTGGTGTATGTAAATGTCATCAAATTTATCTCGACCCTTTCTTTACTTTCAGTACGTATGGGAAGTAAATGACTTCCAAATCACTGAGATATTTGGTGAAGGGGAAAATGTCGCTGTATTTGGTCAGTTTACTTATACGTCAGTAGAGGTAGGTTGTACATTTAACTTTCCATTCTCTACTTTAGCTAAAGTCATAGATGGTCAAATTGTATATTTACAATTTATGGAAAACACGTATTTATCTGCTCGTTCTTTCCGTAAATCTGGAGCTTAGAAAGTACAAAACAAAGGTCTTCATTTACAGTAAATGAATAAAATTTGAAATGATCCCGACCTTTTATGATTGTAAGATCGAGATGGTTAAAATAAAAAAGCTGTTGCATCATACAACAGCTTTTTTATGGGCGAATTTCCTTTAATTCGCGTTGAATAAAATGCTGAATCATTTCCCGATAAATTTTTTCAACTAAATCTGGATCTGTATGTAATTGAACGGCTTGCTCACGAACTTTATTAATCACTTGCTGCACACGTTCTGGCGACTGTACATCTTCTGCTGTACGCTTAAAACGAACGGCTTGATCGACATAAAATTGGCGCGTTGCAATCATTTCAATCAGTTCCTGATCAATCAAATCAATTTTTGCTCTTGCTTGCTCTAAGTTTTCACATTTTTCTTTGTTCATTCTTAAATCGTTATCCTATTGACGATGTTCCGATTGGTTTTCTGCTTTATATTTTTGCTCAAGTACATTACTAAATATACTTTCAATCATCCAAACACGATAGAGACTATTGAAAGTATATTGTTTTCCATCAATCCTTAATTCGAGTATAGGAAAATCGGGCTGATGTTTTGCTACGCTACGTGCATCATTTTCCTGAAGTAAAGAGTTAATATCAAGTTCAGTCAGTTGCTCCACACCCAATTCACGTTGCATCTGTTGTAAATGCGCTTTGTGAGAAAAATCTTTTCCTTTTGTCCATACTGCCTGCAAAATATCATACATCGCATCAATGCGTTGCTCTTCAGGTACGCTGTAATAAAGCTGTGCAATATTTAAAATACTATCTGCAGTTGGACGACAAAATGGCGTAAATTTAACTTCGGTTCGCTTAGACAAGCGTGTAGCCAATGCCCAATCAAAAAAGTCGCGACCGTGATAACTCAACGGAAAAATATTAAGCTGAATATTATAATAATCTGCGAGTTCTTCTTTAATATACGCCAACAATAACCAACTAATGGGGTCTTCGAGCGCAATATATAAATCGAGTTCAGGATGCATCGCCTGAATCTCCGCAAGCTCTTCTGCATCACTGAGTAAATGTTCACGCCACTCAATATGATCAATCATGAAAATCGGGTTATCAATGAGTAATTTTTGTTGTTTTAAACGGCGAGTTAAGCGGAGTAAATCATCGACAGCATGATATTTCCGTCCACCAAAGTAAAAATAACTTTCTAGTACAGGCGTATGATCAAAAATACGTTCAGGTAAATTTTGTGGTTTTTGATGTTGTTTCGACATGACGTACAAAGTACGTAATTTGCCATATTGTTGTTGCCACAACATGTGAAAAACATCTTCAAGTAAATAGAGAAAATTTTGCCCCGTGAGTGGTGTATTTCTTAAAATAGTTTCAGCTTGTTGTAATGCTTCTGCGCTAGGTAGTTCTGGTTTTTCATTATCATAACTAAATCGATGCTGATTGGCTAAAATTTTGGCATCATTCAAACTATAGGTTCGCCATTCTTCCATACTCATACCGTTCGGAGGTTCTTCGGCAGTATCGGAAATCGTCACTTTTAAAGGTTTTAAAGATTCAATTAGAATATCATCGAGTTGCGTCAGTTGCTGTACAGTCAAATAACTATAAACATCATCAAGACGCAAATAAATATGTAGTCCCTGTTCCGTAGGCAGAGTCTCCTGACGTATTGGCTTTTTATAGAACCAACTCGATCGGATTGGATCAAACCAACGGCGTAGCAGTGACATGAGTTTTTGCCTCGAAATAAAATTTTGAACAGAAAAATACTGAATATGAGCAGATTCGTTTAAAACCTGTTCAAGCATAGCACCCATTCAAGATAGACGCTTCACAAAATATTGAAGTGCATCTCAAACTTATAGCAACTCATTACTCAAAGTTCAATGATTAGATTGACTTTAAATCAATTGTTTCAGTCACATTCATACAGCATTTAAGTATATTTCTGTCATAAAAAATGCACTCTTTAGAGTGCATTTTTCAATCTAATGAAAATAATTTCCATCTATACTGAGGATGAAGTCATCTTAGATCTCACGTACTGCACCACGAGAAGCACTTGTGGTATGCATTGCATAAGCTTTCAAGGCTTTCGATACTTTACGTGGACGCTCTTCAGCAGGCTTCCAACCTTTGGCATCTTGCGCTTCACGGCGAGCCGCCATAGTTGCATCATCAACCGCCAAGTGAATACCACGGTTTGGAATATCAATTTCGATACGGTCGCCATCTTCAACCAGACCAATCGCACCACCTTCAGCAGCCTCTGGTGAAACGTGACCAATCGATAGACCTGATGAACCACCTGAGAAACGACCATCGGTTAGCAAGGCACAATCTTTACCTAAACCTTTCGATTTTAGATAACTGGTTGGGTACAACATTTCTTGCATACCTGGACCACCACGTGGACCTTCATAACGAATCACAACCACATCGCCTGCCACAATTTTGCCAGCAAGAATGGCTTCCACTGCTGCATCTTGGCTTTCAAATACACGTGCTGTACCGTTGAATTTCAAGATTGAATCATCAACACCCGCAGTTTTTACAATACAACCATCCAATGCAATGTTGCCGTAAAGTACAGCTAAACCACCATCTTGTGAGAATGCATGTTCTGCATTACGAATGACACCATTTTCACGGTCACCATCTAAACGTGCATAGTAGCGGTTTTGTGAAAATGCAGTTTGCGTTGGTACGCCACCTGGTGCAGATTTAAAGAAGTTATACACATCTTCATCTTCTGTACGCATGATGTCCCATTTATCTAAAGCATCTTTCAACGTCTTTTCATGTACGGTTGGTACGGAAGTATCCAATAAACCTGCACGATCTAACTCGCCAAGAATTGACATGATGCCACCTGCGCGGTGGACATCTTCCATATGCACGTCTTGTTTTGCTGGTGCAACTTTACATAATACAGGTACTTTACGTGACAAACGGTCAATGTCTGTCATGGTGAAATCAACTTCAGCTTCGTGTGCTGCAGCCAATAAATGAAGTACTGTATTAGTTGAACCACCCATTGAAACATCAAGAGTCATCGCATTTTCAAAGGCTGCTTTGGTCGCAATTGAACGTGGTAATAGGCTGTAATCGTTTTCTTCATAATGACGTTTAGTAATTTCAACGATCAATTGACCTGCACGCTCAAATAATTTTTGACGGTTGGCATGTGTCGCAAGCGTAGAACCATTACCCGGAAGCGATAAACCTAATGCTTCCGTTAAACAGTTCATTGAATTTGCAGTAAACATACCTGAACATGAACCACAAGTTGGACACGCGGAACGCTCGTATTCGGCTACTTCTTCATCGGTGAAACTGTCATCTGCCGCAACAATCATCGCATCAACCAAGTCAATCGCATGTTCATTACCACGAATTTTGACTTTACCCGCTTCCATTGGTCCACCTGAAACGAACACGACAGGAATGTTCAAGCGCATAGATGCCATCAACATTCCTGGTGTGATTTTGTCACAGTTAGAAATACACACCATTGCATCTGCACAGTGAGCATTGACCATGTATTCCACTGAATCTGCAATCAAATCACGTGATGGTAGTGAATACAGCATGCCATCATGACCCATCGCAATACCGTCATCGACAGCAATGGTATTAAATTCTTTAGCTACGCCACCTGCTTGTTCAATTTGGCGTGCGACAAGCTGACCCAAATCTTTTAAATGTACATGACCTGGTACAAACTGGGTAAATGAGTTCACTACTGCAATAATCGGTTTACCAAAATCTTCATCTTTCATTCCTGTTGCACGCCATAAGCCACGTGCGCCAGCCATATTTCTTCCGTGTGTCGATGTTTTTGAACGATAGTCAGGCATTGTGTTATTCCAACAAGGTTTGAGCTTGAAATGAATGCTAAGATTCATTTTGGCAAATAAACTGAAATTCCGCATTGAATCAGTCAAAATATAATCACATCATACTACAGGTTACTGAGCTCTGTGATAGCAAGCCATGCGATCTTTTTTTATACGCACATAATTGGCTGATATTCCGAACTTGTCATTCAATACATCTTGAATACCTCCTAATATAAACCCATCACCTTCGATTCCATACAAAACTTATATGAATAATTTTTTATTTTTACATTAATTTTAGTTATGCTTTTTTATGTTTTTGCCAATTTTATTTTATAAAAAAGGCTTCCAAAGAAGCCTTTTTTTAATCTCTTAGTCTTATGACTGCTTAATTAAGTATAAACCTGTACATTGTTTACCTGCCACATCGGTACATAATTCTGCTGTCGTTGCTGAAACCCACTTTAAACCTAGACGAATATCAGCATTGGTATAATCTGTTGCCTGCCCACCACAACTCGCTGCTTTATTATCAGACTTAACTTTCATGGTCAAAATATCAAGCTCTTTAGCATCTTTACTGCGCATAATGGCAAATTCACCTGACATTTTTTTTTGTTTCGCTGTGTAGTTAAACTGACCTGGTTTATTAAATTGATATTTTTCTGAACATTGCGTTTTTGCATTATAAACTGACCAATTACCCCAGAATGTTTTATCGAGTGCCACTTGATTTTTATCAAATGCTTGAACCGAAAAAGCAATGCCTAGAGTACATGTAATCATTACAAATCTTTTTAACATTCAAATACTTCCTTATACAATTTAAATTAACGTTCTGGTCGTAAATACACGGGACAACTTTGACCTAATGCATCATTACAAAAATAGATCTGCTGATCTGATACTTTTTTAATAAAATTCGTAGTCGATGTCCCAGCTTGATCTATTGTACTACCAGCACAATCAGGTTGACGATTATCGGTTTTAAAACTGATCATCACTGCAGGCAACTCAAAATTAGTTGCTGCTTGCATAAAGTGATAAACCCCTGTTACGCGCTCACGATTACTCTGAATCAGAATATCCCCATTTGGTAAAAATTGATATTTTTCAATACAACTCATACCTGGTTGAATCAATCCCCAACTTTTTTCTGATTGTAGTTTTTGTACCAATGTCAGATCAGCTGATGCAGTGGATACAGCAAGTAGACCACTCAATATTCCAACTAAACTCAATAGCGTTCTTTTCATTGCTCTATACTTATCTTCAGTTTGTTATTACCACGTAATATTGACACGACGATTCGGCGCCAAACATTCCACTAACTGTATTTTTTTGTTCTCACCAGAACATTGCTGATAGCTATCGGTACGATTTTTAGCCTCAAACTGAATCCGATCCGCACTCACGCCCTGTTCAACCAACAACTGTGCAATGGTATTAGCACGAGATGCCGACAAGTTTTGGTTATAGCCATAACTACCTAAACGGTCTGTATAACCAGTCACATGAACTGCTTCTGTTTGTGATTGTTTAATCTTTGTCGCAATTTCAGAAATAATACTAGGATTTTTAATTCCTTGTTTATCACCACGATCAAAATAAAACAATATATTTGCAGCATTTTCAGCAGATAAGCCATCTGCTTCTACAGCTGATTCATTGTTTACGCCCCATGCCATTAAACCCTGACATGCCTCGCCTTTCCAATAAAGATCTTCCGACAAATACTGTTTATCGAAATCAATGCGAAGCTGACAACGCTTATATTGCTGACTATTTGGTTCACGAATATCAAGTACATAATTCCACGTCTTAACAGCAAATAGACCTTCTGAAAACTGTGGATTACCCAATAAATAACGGATTTGATCTTTGGTTAGACCTTTATCTAAACGTGCAACATCATCATATTCATAACGCTGTACTTGTTTTAAATAACTGTCTTTGATTTCTGGAAAGTGAATTTCTTCTGTCGTTTGTACTGGCGCAGCTGCATTGGTGATGGACATCATCAGACCACAGAGTGCACTGAACATAATTTTTTTCTTCAATGTATTCATTTTATTTTCCTCATATTTGGGTCGAAAAAAGGGAAGCATCTGTATGCCTCCCCCATCTGATGATTAATCAATTACACCACTGATACCAATACGAACACTTGGATCACCTTGAGATGCCGCAGCAACACCACCTGTGATCGACCAGCGACCATTATCGGCAGTTTTACGTAAGGTCACACCCACTGCATTTTCACCACCATGATAAGCGGCACCTGCAGCATAAGTATATTTACCTGGAATATACGGTGCAGATTCAAGCGCCATTGCTGCTGCAATACCTGCATTGGCTTTTTGCTCAACATTATCAATACGGTCATTAGTCACGCGGAATGCATCATCCAATTTGGTACTGACATTATCAATTTTTTGATTCAGCGCTTGATCCGCCTGATTCAATGCATCAATTGCACCACCAACATTGTTATGTTTACTGTCACCAACGGTATAGCTTGGTGCAGTGAAACTTCCAGTAATATTGTCATACGCGGCACCACCACCAAGATACTTAACAACTGCATCATTAGTCGTGTTCAATTGGCTACCATTCACTGCATCTTTCGATGTTGAATTCACAGCACCATTTGCAACACCTGTCACAACACGATCACCATCTTTACCAGCAACGTTAACGGTTGTACCACCTGAGTCTTTACCAATCGTAATTGGTGCAGTCGCATTTTCTTGCTGAACAATTCCCGCTTTACCACTCGTAATGTTATTAATATTCGATTGAATATTATTAATGTCAGATGTGTTTTGATCAACTTGCTGCTGAACATTCCATAATTGACCACCATTAACGGCATCTTTTGAACCTTCAGCAACATTGCCGTCTTTCACATTCGTAATCGTTGTGCCTTTGCCATCTGTCCCACCAGCTAAAGTAATACTGCCCTTATTCACAGTACCATCTGGGTTCTTATCATATTGAACAGCAGAATTATTAACATTATTAATCTGATCACTCAACTGATTACTTACAGATTTCAACTGTGCAACATTTACCGCATCTGAATCTGCAGTACCTGCTGCTACACCTGTAATCTGACGATAAACTCCAGCTGAAGCATTACCTACAGCTACTGCACCTGTTGTTGATGTCGTTGCCAAAATAGCAGCTTGATCTGCAGCAGCCGCATTCGCAGAAATATAACCCGCTATACCAGCGCCTGTTGTTGCAGCAGACTTATTACCCAATACAACTGAACCTTCAACTGTCTGAGTGACATCATTACCAAGTACAAAAGTATTGTCTGTACTAATCGTATTGTTATTACCCACCGAATAACTATTGTTGCCATTAATAATTGATGGATCGCCTAAGGCACCAGAATTATTACCTTTAACAATATTACCCTTACCAATACTAATCGATTGATTACCTAATGCTTGTGCACCGTCACCAATTGCAATTGATGAAGCACCTCCTACAATTGAACTATGACCTAAAACTACAGATGCCGTCGCTGAAGCTAGAGCGCTTGTATTATGTCCTAATGCAACTGAACTCATCGCACCTGTAGCGACAATTGCATTTACACCAATTGCTGTAGAATCTAAACCACCAGCGCTCGAGTCATTCGTTGTACCCAATGAACCTTTGCTCATATCCGCATTGGTATGGAAGTATTTCACACCTTCCGTATTCATTTTTTGTACTGTTTGAGCAATGGTTAAACGATCTGTCGTTTGCTGACCTTCTTTGTTGTACGTTAGGAATAATGAGTCCTGATTATTATTATCAGGGTTCTTATTCACAATGACATCTGAAATATTGATGGTCGTTGTTCCACCCTTACCATCATCAATTTCAACATTAGTAATATTGTCTTTAATCGATTGATTAACAACCAACAATTGATCTTCTGTAGCAGCCTGACCACTTACAATATTGTCAGGGTTCCAAGTTTTATTGGTTAAGCCATTCAATGTACCTGTTGTACCATTAAGTGTAATGGCGTTAGTACCTGTACCAACGGTAATTTTATCAGTTGCAGTCACAGTGCTTAATTTCAAATCTTTATTTAAAGCGAAATCAATTTTATTGCCTGTTTTAGTTACTGTTAAATTTTCTTCACTATCAGCGGTACCAATATCTACAGTATCTCCTGCCTTAATTGCACTTGAATTCTGACCATTAGAATTTAACATCCACCCGGTATCAAGAGCACTAATTGCAGCCCCAACATTTTTATAGTCAGTGCCATTTACTGCATATGTTGGTGCCGTAACTGTACCATCCGAGTTATATGATGAGTTTCCACCTAGCGCATCCATCATTGCTATGTAAGTACCATATAGTTGGCTACCATTTACAGCATCTTTAGACGTTAAGCTAACCTCACCTCCTTTTAAATTCGTTATCGTTGTTCCATTGGTACCCGCAAGTGTCACACTATCTTTGTTCGCTTTAGTCGGATCTGTTGGATCTGCATCATATCTAACTGCAAAATCATTCGTTGTTTGTTGCACGTCACTGACTAACTTTAATTGTTCTTCAGTTGCGGCGCGACCAGCAGAGGCAAAGTCAGCTGCTGTAAGATTCTTATTACTTAAACCAGTAATATCACCTTTTGCAGCATCTAATTTCAGTGTATTTATGCCGTTAGAGACAGAAATATTACCCGCTGTAACGTTAGTCACATTGCCTGCACCATCCGTAATCGTACTACCACCCGCTGTAAGGGTATTGTTCTTACCTGTTGGTGTTCCTGTTGAATCGGTTTCTACTACGCTCACCCCAGCATTATTGACTGTGGTATCGCCTGTTTTAACACTGCCGTCTTTGCCTAAATCAATGTTTTTCGCAAGTTGGACTGTCAGTTTGTCTGTGCCATCTGCAACGACACCTATATTACCTGTCGTCAGTTTCGTTGCATCTGTTTCGCCACCAACAACTTTAACCGTTTGTCCTAGATCACGATGGACATTAGCTCCGCTGTCGCCTGCAAAGTTTAAGCCTGCTTTGGTCGTACCTGCACCAATACTATCGACATAGTCTTTATTCGCAGCATCTTTGCCATT
>NZ_JBJZOR010000059.1:0-2509 GCF_046269225.1 Acinetobacter sp. TY2 | reverse complement strand
AACCGCCAAAGCTTGAGCTGAAAATGCTTCATTTAGTTCAATCACATCCATCTGCTCTAATGTTAGATTGGCTTGTTTGAGTAGCTTTTTGATAGCAGGTGCAGGGGCAAAGCCCATAATGCGAGGTTCAACACCGACAGTGGTTGCCCCAATGATTTTGGCACGTGGTTTTAAACTGTATTTTTCAACAGCTTCATCAGACGCAATCAATAAAGCGGCTGCACCATCGTTAATACCTGAGGCATTTCCCGCTGTCACAGTACCTTCAACTTTGACCACGGGTTTTAACTTGGTCAGGGCTTCAATTGTTGTGGCACGTGGATGTTCATCTTTTGCCACCACAATTGGATCGCCTTTACGCTGTGGAATCGTCACTGCAATGATTTCTTTATCGAAGAAACCATTTGCTTGTGCCGTAGCAGTACGTTGCTGACTAATAAGCGCAAACTGGTCTTGATCCGCACGATTAATATTGAATTGCTCAGCCACGTTTTCCGCAGTCTGTGGCATGGTTTCTACACCATATAACTCTTTGAGTTTTGGATTGATAAAACGCCACCCCATGGTGGTGTCTTCCATCTTTTGACCACGACCAAATGCAGATTCTGATTTACCCATGACAAAAGGTGCGCGTGACATTGACTCTACACCACCTGCGATGATGAGATCAGCTTCACCTGCTTTAATGGCGCGTGCTGCCATTGCGACAGCATCAAGCGAAGAACCGCATAAACGATTTACTGTGGTTGCAGGCACTTGGTATGGTACACCTGCAAGGAGTGCCGACATACGACCAACATTGCGATTGTCTTCACCTGCTTGGTTGGCACAGCCGTAAATCACATCATCAACTTTTTCCCAATCAACGCTTGGATTGCGTTCCATTAAAGCTTTAAGTGGAATAGCACCCAAATCATCGGTACGTAAAGTGGATAAACCACCTGCGTATCGACCAAATGGGGTACGGATGGCATCAATAATATAGGCATTTTTCATTTTTAAATCCTAAAAGAAAGCTCCTCCCTTTTTTAAAGGGTGAGCAGTCTTACTGCGCAAGGAGGGATTTAAGGGAACTAAAACCAATGGTTTAATCCTCCCTAAATCCCTCCTTTAAAAAGGAGGGACTTTTCGACCTCTTTAAAAAGAGGTGTTAGGGGCGTTACTTTTGGGTTGCATCAATCAATTTTGCACCTGTCATTGACTGCAATTCATCAAAAGATAAGCCTTCAACTTTTTCAATCACTTTCATGCCTTCCACCGTCACATCAATCACACATAAATCTGTGTAAATACGATCGACACATTTCAAACCTGTGGCAGGATAATCAAGGGTTGCAACGATTTTAGGTTCGCCTTTTTTGGTGACATGATCTGTGGTAATAAACACTTTTTTGGCACCAACCGCTAAGTCCATCGCACCGCCCACCGCGGGAATTGCATCAGGTGCACCTGTATGCCAATTCGCTAAGTCACCATTTTCAGCCACTTGGAATGCACCTAAAACGGCAATATCTAAATGACCACCGCGCATCATGGCAAATGAATCGCCATGATGGAAATAAGCACCACCATCAAGTAAAGTGACAAATTCTTTACCTGCGTTAATAAGTTCAGGATCACGATCTTCTTCAGCAGGTGGTGGGCCAAAGGCTAATAAACCATTTTCAGAATGAAGAAATACGTCTTTGTCACTTGGTAAATAGCTTGAAATCTTGGTTGGTAAACCAATACCTAAGTTGACATAAGCACCATCAGGAATATCTTGTGCAACACGTTCAGCAATTTGGTCACGGCTTAGTTTGGTATAGCTCATTTTTTAAATCTCCGAATCCAATAGTTACTGTGCAGGTTGAACTTGTACAACGTGCTGTACAAAAATGCCTGCGGTGATGATATGCTCAGGATCTAAAGCCCCAAGCTCAACTATTTCAGAGACTTGTGCGATAGTGACATCAGCCGCCATTGCCATGATTGGACCAAAGTTACGTGCCGATTTACGATAAACAAGGTTTCCCCAACGGTCGCCTTGGTGTGCTTTTATGAGTGCAAAGTCAGCTTTAATTGGATTTTCGAGGACGAAGTCTTTGCCTTCGTAATTCAGTGTTGGTTTGCCTTCAGCAAGCAAAGTTCCAAAACCTGTTGGGGTATAGATTGGACCAAGTCCCATGCCCGCAGCTTGAATACGACACGCCAAGTTGCCTTGTGGGACCAGTTCTAATTCAATTTTGCCAGCGCGGTAAATTTCATCAAAAATATAAGAGTCTGATTGACGAGGGAAAGAACAAATAATTTTACGTACAGCACCCGTTTTAAGTAGTTTAGCCAAGCCATAATCGCCATTGCCTGCGTTATTATTAACAATGACAAGATCTTTAATGCCAAGCTCAATTAAACCATCAATCAGTTCAGCAGGCTGTCCAGCTGTACCAAAACCGCCAATCATGATGATTGAGCCATCTTTAATTTGGGAAAGTGCTTCTGTTAATGAAGCGGTACTTTTATCAATCAT
>NZ_JBJZOR010000058.1:0-2640 GCF_046269225.1 Acinetobacter sp. TY2 | reverse complement strand
TCCATCGATAAAGGTCATAGTGCATTTGTAACTATGGCCTTTGTCTTTTAAGGCGATCATCTTTACTGCTCTAGCGGTGTCTTCTTTAAAATAAACTCAGGATTTACTTCAGCAGGCAGGCTGGTCTTTAATCTGGTAGATTAACAACACCAAGCATAAAAATAAGTTTGATCCTATTTTAAATATGACACTTCATTTTTTCTATGCAGCCTCAGCGCGCAAAAAATCACAGTTAAAACCCTGACCTTTAAATTACGCTCATCCCTTTTAAATAATTCAGCCGTTTGCTATAGCGCGACTGATCTAAGGCTGAGTGCCTTATTTTTATAGAGATTCATCTATTTCTATTCTAATTTCTTAGCCATCAGTGTGCATCATGCAGATGTGCTTTAGCGACAGCCTCGCGGATATAAAAGAAAAAATTCTGATTCATCCCCCTAAAATCCTTATTTTTATTTTCGACACTATTTTGTGTGATGGGGTCTTATTTTTGACTATATTTTAGAATTTCCAATTGATTTATAATTAAAAATTTAGTTATATCAAATGTTTATGACTTAAATTTTTAGGTTTTAAAAAATAAAATTAAAATGCTACGGATGAATTGACATGGGTTTTTAAAGGTGTATTATAAATACATCTTTAGAAATTACCCTGTAGTGAGCTAAGCATTATGTTAAGCCAACATCAAAAAGATATTGTAAAAGCAACCGTACCTGTATTACGCGAAAATGGCGTTGCACTGACCGATTATTTCTATAAACGTATGCTGAACAATAATCCAGAATTAAAAGAAACCTTTAATATGGGGCATCAACGTACGGGCGCACAGGCCAAAGCATTGGCGGGCGCGGTACTGGCTTATGCCGAAAATATTGAAGATCCAATGGTGCTGGCGCCGGTGATTGAATTGATTTGTCACAAACATGTCAGTTTGAATATTCAAGCACCTGATTACGATATTGTTGGTGAAAACTTGCTGCATTCCATCAGTGAAGTGCTGAGTGTGCCGATGGAAGATGAGCTAATTAGTGCATGGGCTGCGGCGTATGGTCAATTGGCGAATTTGTTTATTGAAACTGAACAAAAAATGTATTTAGAACATGAACAAACCAAAGGCAGCTGGTTAGGCTGGCGCAACTTTGTGGTGTCTAAAAAAGTTAAAGAAAGCGATGAGATTACTTCGTTCTATTTGGTGCCTCAAGATGGCGGCGCGCTACCTGAATATAAAGCCGGACAATATGTCACTGTACGTCTGTTTATTGATGCACTAGGCTTTAAACAACCGCGTCAATACAGTCTATCCGACAGTTCAACTGGTCAGTATTTACGTATTTCGGTTAAAAATGAAAGTCCAAAAGCAGAAGGTCAAGATCCAGGTTATGTCTCATCGACTTTACATAACAAAGTCAAAGAAAATGATGTGATTGAGCTGTCTGCGCCGACTGGTAATTTCTTCTTGTTTAATCCAGAAAAAACCAATGTGTTGATTAGTGCGGGGATTGGTTTAACACCGATGATGGCCATGCTGAACCAACTTTTGACCGGTAATACCGATCCGAACGAAAAAGTGACCCTGTGGGAAAAAATCAAGGCGAACTTTAATAAGCCTGAACCTAAAAACCCGATTAACTTTATTCATGCAGTACGTAATTCACGTGTACATGCCATGAAAGAGACGGTGCAAGATTTGGCGAAAAAACATGACAATTTAAATGTTTTTGTGGCTTATGAACAAACCGACAGTAAAGATGTGTTGGGCCGTGACTATCATGCAGAAGGGCGTTTGAATCTAAAACAATTGGATGCCAAAATGTTACCAAAAGATGCAGATTACTATCTTTGTGGTCCTATTCCATTCATGCAAGTTCAACATAAAGCCTTGCTTGAATTGGGAATTCCAGCACAAAATATTCACAGTGAAGCATTTGGTACCGGTGGCGTTGCACTTTAAGACCTAAAGGAAGTAAGAGGGAACTTACGCCCTCTTACTTTTTTACCTTAATGAGAGCAAGATGAAATTAAACCAATTTACAGATATCGGGATTCGCGCTTTAATTTATTTGGCCCAGTCATCTACTGAGCCACCTTTTACCATCGAAAAAATGGCCAAAGACTTACAAGTCTCTAGAAATCACTTGGTCAAAGTGATTCATTTTATGGCCAAACAACAGTGGCTAACCACGTCCAGAGGCAAGGGCGGCGGCGTTAAATTAACCCATCCTTTAGCGCACTACTCGATTGGTCATCTGATTAAAACCTTACAAACTCATAATGCGGTATCAGCCCATTTGGTTAATTGTGACGCACCTGAATGTGTGTTACGCGCCTCATGTGGTTTACCTTATTTATTAGATCAAGCGCTCAGTCAGTTTTATCAGTTTCTCAATCAATATACCCTACAAGATATTTTACGTCGTCCCATGGCATCACCCACGATTTCAGCGCATCAATTAATTGATATCTTGGCCATTTCATAAGTTTTCTATGTAAAGATATTGGGATTATTGCTAAAAGCTGAAGTGATGATCACTCTGAGTCTTTTAACCGACTAAATTTTTAAACCAAGTGTTTTGCTGGCTCTATTGCATAAAATTGATTTAATAGTAGAGCGATATAAGCTGAAAGAATGCACAGAAT
>NZ_JBJZOR010000057.1:0-3215 GCF_046269225.1 Acinetobacter sp. TY2 | reverse complement strand
ATCAACAGGGTTTTCGGTCTCTAAGTACTTTTTAAAGGGAACATCATCGACTCAAATCTCTATTTGCAACAGTGCCCGATGGACTGCATCTACTCGTAGACTCTACAGGCATGAAGTTTCTAGGTGAGGGCGAATGGAAACGCAAGAAACATGGAGCTGAATATCGTCGCCAATAATGACGTATAAAGTTTTATCTAATTTTTCTTTTTATCCAATTTAAAATTAGGTGCGTACACGGCCTCAACTTTCAATAAAGTATAAAAGGTGTTTGTGTAGGCAATACCCTTACTTTTGATAAGCCAAAAGAAAGCAAAAGCCTTTGTTACCCATACATAACATCCCTATTATGATGGATAACGTGTGGCATCCCTGCCACACTCGTGTATCCAAACGTTGCTTAAATTAAACTATGTAATAGTGGCGACATAAAGGTGCTCTTATCGCTATATATTAAAAACTTAGTGGAATACTGTTTCCAAAGCTTTTAAACCCACTTTGGGATCAAGTAGACCGTTGTAAATTTCAGGGATTTCACGTTCCACCCCAAAAAATTCATAAATGGCAAGCATCGCCCCACGAACTGAATATTCCACAGTAAAGACCACGTCATCTTCAATTTCCACAAACTGTCCAAGGAAAGCAAAGTTTTGTGAGCCTTGTGGAATTACCTGTGGACGATCCCCCGGTTTACGGCAGGCGAATAGGGCAGAGGCGTATGGCATCATGGCGGTAGTAACATCAGTCGTTGCCAAAACATGATCTAAAATGTCGTCAAAACAGAGCTGTTTAATCAGTTCTGTTAGGATTTCTTGCCCCGTGGCTTCGGACATTGGTTTTTTGATGTAATCGCCTATATGGTCAATTTGGAAACCGTAGCCCCATAAGGTATATAAACCTTCAGGTAAGTCGGCAAAGTGTGGCTGTGCAGGAACCACGATGGATAAATGCCAACCTGACTCATACCAAGTCATCAGTGCACCTGTCCCTGGTTCATTGCCTGTATAGTCAATAATACGTTTAAGTAGCACGTCATCTTTCATGGTCAGAGTGAAAGACTCCCACTTATGTTCATCGACATTGCCATAAAAAGTCATTGGACGGCCAAAGTCTGGGGCTTTTTGTGCCAGCGTTTCCCAAAGCGTCCAGCCATGATCTTCTCGATGACGAATAAGGGCAGGCACGTCATGATTACCGCCATAACGTGAGTCTGCTGTAATAGAGCCTAAAGTGAAAATAGCTAAATCATTGGCTTTCAGATTAATTTGCTCTGAGCCTTCAGGCAATTGTACATATAGGCGTGAAGCGTAGCGTTCTTGAGTTTCAGCATTGGTAATGAAGTCTGCATCTGTGACATAGTGTCCAAAACGCACATCGACGCCTTGTGCGACTAACCAACGCTGTAGGGGCAGAATCATCGAGTCATATTGGTTGTACTTGGTACGTTTCACACCCGCTAAGGTATGAATGCGTGGCAATTCTTGAATAAAACGCAAGAAATAGCGTCTTAACTCTGCTGCACTGTGCCATTTTTGAAAAGCGAAAGTCGTGCGCCACATGCGCCAGAAATTGGTTTCAAAAAAGGTTTCATCAAAAAACTCATCAATGCGGCGACTGCCAATTTTTTCTTCTTTTGAAGCTAATAGGCGCAGCATCTGTGCACGATGTAGCGTATTCAGACCAAGCTTTGCTGCATCCGCAATGACATGTTCGGCATCAATCAACCGTGCATTGGCGTGGGTTTTCACTTTTTCATTAAACTCACGACATTCTTCACGCACCGAAATGTCTGGATTTTCCAAAGATGGAATACTGGAAAATAAGTCCCATAGGCACAAATAAGTTTCATCGGTCAGCATTCGCCCACCACGTGTTACCCAAGCTTGCGCGGCATGCGGTGTATGTCCACCATCCATCGAACCACCTGAAATATCGAGTTCTTCTAAAATATGGATATTTTTGGCAGGGACTTTGGCATCACGGATTGCAAATGCAGCAGCAGCCATACCTGCGATACCACCACCAATAATCCAAAGATGGGACTGTTGTGCGTCTAATGGGGTGCGCTTCTTCTTTTGCATGGTTCACCTTTAATAATGATGTTAAAAACTATGAAGTATAAAATGTGATTTAGAAAAACCTTAAAAATAGTATGACTTTTTATATATGAAAAATGTATGAAATGGGAAGCAATTTACTCATTATATTTTGTAATCAAAAAAATGTAAGTAATGGTTATTTTTAATACACATTTGTATTTTTTTTTAAAATAAAATATGATTTAAGTAATTGATTTTATTATTTTATAGAGTAATCACTCTATTTTGATCATATTTGTTTGTGTCTGAAGAATGTGTTTGAAACTAGGCTTTCTATTGATCATTAAAAGATATAATTGAATAATAGATCTCTTTCATAAATCAAAAAACGAGCACCTTTTTGATTGATATTTGTACTCTAATTTTCTTAGCATTCGTGCATAATCTGCGGATGAAATACATTGATTCAAAGAAGCTTTCTGAAACACAGTTTAAGCGATATACAGGCATCTCATGGTCAACCTTTTATTTAAATGGTTGAGCAATTGCAGAAGCATGTTCCAGCTAAAGGCAGACCACCCAAGTTAAGTGTGGAGGATCAGGTTCTGCTCTGTCTGAGCTATTGGCGGGAATACCGAACTTTATTTCACATTGCTACGAGTTATGGGGTTTCAGAGCCTACAGCCTCAAGAATTGTACGTCATGTTGAAGATTGCCTGATTCAGTCCAAGCTGTTTAATTTACCGAAGAATTTGCCCGAAAGCGAAGGCATAGACTGGAATGTGGTGATCCTGGATGCCACAGAAATTCCAATTCAAAGGCCTAAAAAAACAGAAGAAAAACTATAGTGGCAAGAAAAAGACCCATACCTTTAAAGTACAGGCCATCATCCATTATAAAACTCAGCAAATTCGGCACTGTTGCAAATAGGCTGACATGATAAGCTAAATATCTTATTTATTTCGAGATACAGCAGATGAATCCCTTCCACGGTCGGCACTTTCAAGGTGAAATCATTCTTTGGGCTGTTCGTTGGTATTGTAAATATGGCATCAGCTATCGTGAACTTCAAGAAATGCTCGCTGAACGAGGCATAAATGTGGATCACAGTACAATTTATCGTTGGGTTCAGCGTTATGCTCCAGAAATGGAAAAACGGTTACGCTGGTATTGGCGTAA
>NZ_JBJZOR010000056.1:0-4147 GCF_046269225.1 Acinetobacter sp. TY2 | reverse complement strand
AAGCACGATGATAAGACCATAAAAGTGGAAAAAACAAACTCAATGCGATAAAACCACATGTGCCAAATAATGAAGGATCTTTAGAAATTCCACCAGTCAACGCATCTAAATTAACAATACTGTCTTTACCATAATATGCAAAAAGACAGTACGCTTTTTCAGTTGAAAGTACACTAGCCGATGCAACCAATAAACTCAGTACCGCAATGACTCGAATACCTTGATTAATCAAATTCCTTTGGTCTAAAACATAACAATCACTTTCTTTATCCAATATTTTCATTTTATCTTCTTTAAAAATTCAATTCTTTTTCTTTTGCCCTTGAAATATTTTACACAAAGCGTCATGTTAGATGCCGAGTTTAAGATTGTTTTGTCATTCAGACATCATATAGGTCATTTATATTCCATATAGTGATCTCAATGAATGTATAAAATAATTACCTGTGTAAAATAGTGCTCCATTTCAGCTAAATTCATTTTTCCGATTTTAGCGATGAAAAAATACTATTTCACCAATAACAAGATTTTCGTTATTCTAAGTCCAAATTAGATGTAAACCTTTATCATGGAGAAAATGATGAGCTTAATTAATACTGAAGTTAAACCATTTAAAACAACTGCGTTCCAAAACGGTCAATTCATTGAAGTAACTGAAGCTGATCTTAAAGGTAAATGGTCTGTTGTATTCTTCTATCCAGCTGACTTCACTTTTGTTTGCCCAACTGAACTTGGTGACCTTGCAGACAACTATGCTGAATTCAAAAAATTAGGTGTTGAAATCTATTCAGTTTCTACTGACACTCATTTCACGCATAAAGCTTGGCACGATTCTTCTGCTGAAATCAAAAAAATCGAATACGTAATGGTTGGCGATGCAAATTGGACGCTTGCTAAGAACTTTGATGTTCTAATCGAATCTGCTGGTCTTGCTGATCGTGGTACTTTCGTTATCGATCCAGAAGGTAAAATTCAAATCGTTGAAATCAACGCTGGCGGTATCGGTCGTGATGCTCAAGAACTTCTTCGTAAAGTTAAAGCTGCTCAATATGTTCACGCTCACCCAGGTGAAGTTTGCCCTGCTAAATGGAAAGAAGGCGATGCTACTTTAGCTCCTTCAATCGACTTAGTTGGTAAAATCTAATTTAGAATTAGACTGAACGAATAAAAAACCACGCTTTTATGCGTGGTTTTTTATTCATTATTTTATAGAAATAACGACATTTTTTTTGCTTATTACTCAATTGAATATTCATTGCAAAAAATAACTAAATAATTTACAAAACTGCTCTACAGCAATGTAAGTGTTTAGATTAATTTCAAGAGACGCAGAGTAATTTTTATATAAAATCAAAGATAAATTTAAGGAGGTTGCTTATGGGATCAATGATTACCGTGACTTCTTGGAAGTACAGTGCTTCTTCACGGTATTTAAAAATTTTCTATAACAATGGTTCAGGTGAGCTTTATCACCCAGTGCCCGAGTTCATTTATAATAATTTACTACGTTGTAATGATAAAACTGCTTTTGTACATAAATATTTGGAATATGACTTACATTTCACCAGAATATCCGTTTTATAACATCACACATACAGCATTAAAAATCAGGGATACTTCCCTGATTTTTATGCATGTTAAAATCATTCACTTAAACATCACTAAAAATAAGCCTGCACCTAAAGATAATGTTGTCGTCATAAAACGACCATCTTGCTTAACTTGTTGAATAAAGCTTTTTACTTCCGATGCATGTGAAATTACATTATCAACAATTAACACACCACCCTTAGGATGAATCATCTTCTGTAAGTATGTCCAATAGTTCAAATAAGCATCACGCTCAGCATCAAGTAAAATAAAATCATACACTTCACTTGAATGCTGTAAAAAATCCTGTGCATCTGTAACAACAAAATCAATAACATGATCAAGATCTAATTCTTCTGAATACTTTTTTGCCTGTGCTGTACGCAAAGCATCAATTTCAAGTGTAGTAACTTTCCCATTGGTTTCTTGTGCAGCATTTGCAAGCCAAAGTGTTGAATAACCTGTAGAAGTCCCTATTTCCAAAATACGTTTAGACTGCTGTATACGAATCTGCATAGCCAAATACAAAGCAGACTCAGGTTCAATGTTACGATAGCGATTTAATCGATCGATTTGTGTTGCATCGAACTTAATAAAGCCTTGATATAACTCATTAACACGACTTAAAAAACTTGTGCTCAAACTCATATAATCTTCCTTTTAGGCTTCAATACAGACTCATTCTGCATATTAAACAGGTCATTCTAATGACAATATTTTCCCTACACGTTTTCAATCCATTTTTTCAGTATCTTGAATCAATTTAAAGCGTGGAACTTCACTATTCTCTGTATTTTTTACAGTTTCGATAAACATTGAAAGTGGTCTTACCCACATAGAATAGTCACCATATAGACATTGATATACCACGAATTTTTCTTGTGTTTCACTGTGTGTTGCCACATTAAAAACTTGATATAACTGCCCCTTATAATGTTGATATATCCCACGTTTCAACATAATTTTAGACTCCTATTCAATGTATTTATAAAGTTAAATCATACGCTAAACAATGCACAATAATCATCTAGAAATAAAAAAACTCGCCCTAGAGCGAGTTTTTTTGAATTTAACTTTAAACTTAAGAAAAATCTAATTCTTTTTCAAACGCTTTAAGCTCATGACGAGACATTGCAAGATTTGATTTTGAACGGTCTAAAACTAGATAAAGGAACAGGTTTTCATTTGAATCGAGTGGACGAATCAAATGGTACTGTTTGCCAAGTGTGATTAGAATATCTTCAATTTCGTCATCAAGTTTAAGTGCTTTAGCAACTTTACGTTTAGCACGTACAACTTCTGTGTTACCTGCTGCTGCCAATTCAAGGTCTACACCTGTACCAGCTGTTGCAAGAGATAAACCGCTTTCGCTATCTACTAATGCAGCACAAATGAAACCATCGATATCTGTTAATTGATCAAGTGTAATACGAGCCATGAGCTTCCCTTTTTTTTGTTTCACATTATTGTTTATTCTAAGTGGCAATTTTATTTTGCTGATTAGAACCTTCTTCATGATGAGAAATGAATATTTTTATTTATTTCTCATTATTTTAATAAACCTGTCAACTTCAATATCTTTTATATCTATTTTAAATAAACAGGTTATTTTTATGTTCTGCTAATTTTTATTAACATAAACATATATTTTTGACTGTAATACTTTTATTCAATGTTTTCATATCTTTATAATTGAATACATTAAAAATAATTTAATGTGTTCAAATTAACATTCTGTAATTAAAATTTGCCACATTTAAATTCTAATTTCAAGCAGATTAAATATATTTTTTAATAATTATCGACTCATATTAATGAATCTACATATTAATAAAATTTTATTAAGCTTTTATTAATATTTTACAAGTGCTTCAGCTGTCGATTTTGTTTCATACAACATTTGCCCTAACAAAATATCTTTAGATGTCAATGCAACCATCACCAAAGGGTGCTTTGGATGAGGAATTGCTGTCAATAAAGCTTTACCATTTTCAGCATCTAAAGTGATCGTTTGACAATCAATAAGGTTAATTTCTGAAATAAATGCAGTAACCATTGCTAAAATAGAGCTACTCACTGCTGCAATTTTCCCCGAATTGGTCACATTCTTTTTATTTGCTAATGCAATTTCAAAACCATCCGAAGAACACAACATGACAAATTCAATACCTGATACTGAATTTAACAACATTCTAATTTGTTCTTCACCGAATTTAACAAAATCATCCGGCATTTTTCTTGATAAATTAATATTCAACATGTATGAACCTACAAAAATGTGTATCGCCTTTACTCTATTCTTTTCGAACTTTTCAAGCAAAATATATAATATGAATTGCGTCACATTTTATACTATATATTTATTATTTCCAATTTTTTTGTATAAAAGTTTTATTATTTAATTTCAACTCATTACAAAAACTAAAATATTATTTAAAGTAATATTGTGAGTTGTTTCCTTTCAATACCTAATTAAATAAAAACCGTCTTAAAATTCAAAAAACCGATTATAAATATAAAAACAACCTGTTTCCTCTATTCTATGATTTAACGTATT
>NZ_JBJZOR010000055.1:0-4206 GCF_046269225.1 Acinetobacter sp. TY2 | reverse complement strand
AAATGGCCGAAGACTTTTATAAGTTGGCTGCCTAGAATCTCCCAAGGGAAAGTCTCCTGATAATTCAGCGTATATCACATTTAATGGATATCTCTAAAACATTAACCATGAAATTTTCATATTGCTTCCATATTTGAAGATAAGCATTTACTGACATTTGATATAATTTTATACCTGTATAGTAGAAACGCCTTTGTGGAGTAAAATTACCTTCGAGATCTGGATTAACTGCAAAATCAATTACCATTCCTGCCACCAATCAGAACAAGTGATAAATAGAGATATACTTAGGCTCACGCCTCTTATCTTGATATGCCTCATTCATCATAATTATAGCCAAATGATTTCGTATAAATTCATAGTCACTCTTGACATGTTCATCATAGATAATTAAAGATGTAATCGACTTTTCTAACTGAGCTTCCATGCTTGCAATAGCCCCCAAGCGATCTTGATAGCCCGAAGGTTTCTCTCCTGTACCATGTGCCTCATCACTGAATTATAATGACTTAGCTGTGCAACACTAATATTTAAGAAAAATTTGACTTATGAACTGTTTGAGGGAGTAGTATGATGGATATGCTTACATAAAAAGATCGCGACTTACTTCAGGCTATATTTAATGAAATGCAAATTTTAAAAACAAACTTTCACACAGCAAAATAAAAGACGTATAGGTCGTGCTGAGTTTGCAAAATTATTTAATATTGAACTAGAAACCTCGGATGCTAGAATTAGAGATGCTCATTCTACAAAACAACATCAGGATGGTAAAAAGAGTTATTGGCTCAATTCTTATGTTCAGTCTGTAGTTATGGATATTTAATTTAGCGACAAAACCACCATCTAGGTGGTTTTTTATGAGAAATGCTTTTTTGAGTAACTTTATTTTTCAACTAAATTTAACGAGTAAAAATACAGGTTATTCATCCAAAATATCAACGAACTCAGCAGATAATACTTCAGATAAATCTTGTGGTTTTAACCCAACATCTAAACCCCGTTTCCCTCCACTCACATACATTTTATTTAATGCTTTTGCAGAGGCATCAATCACTGTTTTTAAACGTTTTTTCTGACCAATTGGACTAATTCCACCGACCAAATACCCTGTTAAACGCTCAGCAACTTTTGGATCTGCCATATGCAGTTTTTTACAACCAAAAGCCCCTGCGACTTTCTTTAAACTCAACTGATGATTCACCGGTAAAATAGCCACAAAATAATTTTTATCGTCCGTGACCATTAAAGTTTTAAAGACCTCTTCAACTTCTAAGCCCAATTTTTCAGCTGCTTCTAAGCCAAAACTCTTTGCATTTACATCATGCTCATATTCATGAATAGAAAACTCAATCTTTTTTGATTTCAATGTTTTGCATGCAGGTGTCATCAATATTACCGCAGTAAAAATAGATGACTATTATAAGTCGCAAAACTCGCTCTGTTAAGCCTAAATTACTTATTCAAATGAATGTGGCTCAAAAACATCTCAACTCAATTTATTTAGTTTTTATTTTAAATCCATGATTTAAACTACAATTCACTTTACCTACCATGCGATTTTTTGCTTTAATAAGTAAATTTCAAATAATTTTTATATATAAATTTCGGTTCTGATCATGACTAAAAACACGTTAAATCAGCAACAAATTAAAGATTCAGACCTACCACAATCCAACATTGCGAGCCATTCTGTTGCACGTTTTATTGCTTTCTTAACTCGACGTGGTGCACGTTTACTTACAGGTGCTCGCAGTTTATGGGTCGGTTGTGAACCCGAATTAAAACAACGTATTTATTTTGCCAATCACAATAGTCATATCGATTTTATTCTACTTTGGTCATCACTCCCCAAAGATATGCGCAGACGTACACGTCCTGTTGCAGCTTCTGATTATTGGACAAAAGATGGATTCCGTCGATTTTTAATTCAAGATACATTCAATGGAGTTACAATAAAACGTAATCGTGAAAATAATGAAGATCCCTTACAACCCATTAAAGATGTATTAAAACAAGGTTATTCGATTATCTTTTTCCCTGAAGGTACACGAAATTTAGAAGATGATGTCGAACTTCTCCCTTTTAAAAGTGGTTTATACAATTTACATCGTGAGTTCCCTGACATTGATATTATTCCTGTTTGGATTTCAAATTTAAAACGTGTCATGCCTAAAGGTGCACTTGTTCCCCTGCCTTTACTTTCAACCATCATTTTTGGGTCGCCATTAGAACCGCACATGGAAATGGATAAAAAAGATTTTTTAGACTATGCACAACAAGAATTATTAAAATTAAAAGAGGTTGAATATCAATGATCTTAAATAATCTAGATAAAACCTATTTACTATTCGCAATATTTACAACTATTCTTATTTTTGCCTCATCTGTTGGACTTATTCTAAAAAAAAGATCGGGTGAACAACCTTCTGCTGTTATTGAAAACTTAAATGCACGTATTAATGCGTGGTGGGTCATGCTCATCGTCATTGGGTCTGCCATTGCACTCGGCAATACTGCTTTTATTATTCTATTTGGATTCATTTCTCTTTTTGCATTACGTGAATTTATCAGCCTTTTACCGACAAGACGAGGTGATTATTTTCCATTACTGATTGCATTTTACTTCGTAATTCCCTACCAATATTATCTTGTTTATATCGATTGGTATGGGCTGTACTCTATTTTTATTCCATTATACGTCTTTTTACTGATTCCAATTGCAAGCTTAAAACAAGAAGATACTACTCATTTCCTAGAGCGCAGTTCTAAAATTCAATGGGGATTGATGGTGAGTGTTTTTTGCATATCTCACGTTCCTGCACTCATGAATTTAAAATTACCAGGATTTGAAGGCGAAAAAATTTGGCTCGCTATTTGGCTCATTATGGTGGTTCAAGCCTCGGATGTTTTACAGTATGTTTGTGGAAAATTATTTGGAAAACATAAAGTTGCACCTATATTATCACCATCAAAAACACTTGAAGGTCTGATTGGTGGTGTTATTCTTGCAACAGCTTTAGGAGTTTCAATGGCATGGTTAACACCCTTTAGTTATCTACAAGCGACTGTGATTGGTTTTATTGTTTGTATTTTTGGCTTCTTTGGTGGCTTAGTGATGTCAGCCATTAAACGTGACCGTGGTGTAAAAGATTGGGGGCAACTCATTCAAGGACATGGTGGAATGCTTGATCGTATTGATTCTATTTGCTTTTCGGCGCCTATTTTCTTTCATATTCTAAGATATTGGTGGAGCTAAATTTTTCAATACATCATGAATAAACTCACCTTTGGCCCTTTAGTCAGTCATTCAATTTATCCTTTATACAACGGTTAGCAATTTATTTTTGATCAAGTTAAAGCAAAGCTAAGTTTTTGCTTTAACTCACAATAAATTAACAGGATAGATACTTTTATAAAAATAATAAATGCTAGACTCCATTTTGATCTCAATTTTTACATTCAACCTTGTGAAGTGAAAAATAAATTTTTATGAATACCCCGTTTTTATTTAATCATTTTTTCAAAATATCCCTCATTAGTTCAGTCTTATTCATTACTGCATGTTCATCATTAGGTGGTGGCTCTGTACAAAAACGAGCAACTAAATTATCTGCGGGTATTCAACAAGCGTATCGCGTTACTCCAAGTACAGCAGACCGAATCGCTCCCATTATTGTGCAAAATGCAGATCACTATAATGTCGATCCCTTACTCATTGCAGCAACAATTAGACAAGAATCCTCATACCGTAGCAATGTAACTTCATCAGCAGGTGCAGTAGGACTGACACAAGTTATTCCTCGCTATTGGCAACAATCCTGTCCTGGAAATTTATATGATGAATCCATTAATATTCAGTGTGGTACACATATACTAGCCAAATATGAACAATCAGCAGGTAGTTGGAAAAAAGCATTAGCTTACTATAATGTCGGACCGACAAATTATGAAAATAATCGAAAAATGAAACGGCAAGGTAAACGATATGCTAAACAAGTTAAGCAACATGAAAAGATGCTAAAGCGCGCATTATAAGTTTAATTTAGTATTAAATGCTTCATAATACGAAGAATCCCCACCATAAAGATGGGGTTCTCTTTTTTATTACGCAGTTTTTATGAATTGAACCTTATAAGTTCATTAAATACTCAACAATTTTTTGCTGATCGGCCATTTCAGCGGCTGCCTGCAATGTACTATAGC
>NZ_JBJZOR010000054.1:0-4350 GCF_046269225.1 Acinetobacter sp. TY2 | reverse complement strand
TTGCTCATGGTAAACTCCTGATGAGTGTGTTTAGTTTACCAAGTTAAAACCTCCTGTTTTTTCAGCACACATCAATATATGTTTTTTTAATTACTTTGCCTTGAATTTTTTTATTATAAATCCATTTTTTAAATAAACTTGACTTAAGTTCATTTTTAATAGATTTCTCACTAGAGTAAGGAAATTTATATATTATTTTATTAGTATATATATTAATAAGATCACCACCATTCCCAAAAAAATTTGATATTTTTTTATTAAATTTACATTGTGTTTCACATTGATAAACATAATTTAGATGATATGTATCAGCATAATTTATTTTATTATTCACATCTCTATAGCTATCACTATATGATATTGAGAAGAAAATATTTTTTTTATTACTTATTTCTTCTTGAAAAACAAAATCAATTTTAGGAATATCATTTGGCACTTGAAATGTATCCAATAAATATTTTTCATTTTTACAATCACTTTTATATACAAGTAGTAAATCATTTTTAATGTCTGACATAATACAAATATTATCTGTTAATTTATACTCTGTAGCACAACTATTACAACATATAAAAAAAAATGTAATACAAGGTATTAATTTTTTTAACATTATTTGCACGCTCCATATTTTTCAATAAATTTCTTTGCTATAGATTTTTTAGCTGCTTTACGTTCTGCTAGCTTCATAGATCCACCATTAACTAGGGAAGTAATAGCAGTCGTTACACTATCTGAATTTATTTGTATACTTTCACTCGCGGTAAGCTTGAGAATTGCACCATTATTTTTATTTTTCCAAAACCATGTTCCAGTTTCTATAGCAATGTTATAGTTTTTTTCTAGCAAGCTCGGATTCTTCACAACATCTAATCCTGTACCATCTGCACAATCTTTATAACCAGCAAAATGCGTTAAATGTAGTATTCCACGCCCTCTATAATCATTATTAGGATAGGACTCATTCCCATATAAGTGAAAACCATATGCTTTATCATTATCCGCAAGATGTTCCCATATATAATCAAGTTTTTGTTGCTTTGTATATTTTCCCATCCCCCTTCTTACAAATCCTGCATTCATAGCAGTTGGAGAAATTGAGTATATATTTTCAGGAGTTTTAAATGTTTTTTTAGTATAATTAAGAGATTCTCTTACAGCAGTAAAGTCTAAAGTTTCAATTTGCCCTTGTGCTAAAATATTAATTAAGTCCCTACAAGTATTGCTTGAATACTTTTTTAAATAATTGGGAAGCAACAACAATGCCTGTTGAAAGTCTTTTTTCGCTTTTGGCGCAACACTCTTAATAAATTCAATATCAATTTTTAATGATTTATCGCAAGTTAAGCATTTTACAACTCCAACTTCAGGAACTATTACAGGTAAGTTTGGCTCCTCAGGTGCTGTTATTGCTTTGTTACTCCTAATATCAAAATAAACAGGTAAATTTATAGGGGTAGTTGATCTAGGTATATATCCTTGTGATGTTGTAAACGGACTATTATCAGGCTTATACGGATGAACTTGTATTCGACTATGTAAAATAGAAGTAATATTCAATTCACCATTCTTTACTTCTTGAATAGCTTCAATAAACCTAGGAGAAGTTTTCACCTCACCAACTAAATAAGAGACTTTTACGGTAAGTGGTACTGAATAAATTTTCTTATCTTGTTCATTTTCATAAAATATGAATTTTGTTTTTGCAATCCCATAGTCAGTCAAAAAATAAGGTGACTTAATGGTGGGTGGTAAATTTCTAGATACATTAATAGTTGTAATTTTATAGTAAGCATTATCATTGTCGTTATCCTCCTTAAATTTGGTCATATCAGGTAGACCATTTTTATCAATAGGAGCTAATACGAATAGCTCTACAGCTCGCCCATCAGATTGAAAAGTTAATATTCCATCAATATCATCTGTTAATTTATTATTTTTTTTATCCCCACCAACATATTGTGTAGCCATAGGAAAATTTAACAAAGGCTTATTATTCGCATCGATAACTTTAATTTTATATTCCGTTAATGCCATTTCACTTATTCCTTACCGTTAGGTTTAGAAATATCAGTATCAAATGATAGCTCTTCATCAACTTCTTCTTCATTGAAAAATGGATCATCAGGTCGATCCATTGTAATATTTTCACTGTTGAACAATAATGCTGTAAATGGTTTCGCTTCTGATGTATAAAATCGTAATGTTGTATCTTCCGTGGAATTATTTAAATTTCTTTTAGCAATTAATTTAGAAGTACCTTCTTCTAAAATGAAAACTTGTTTTTGTATTTCATAAGGAGTAGTAATTATACTTCCTGTACCATCTGTATATTCAAACTTATAGTTTACTTTATGACTATAGTCATTTGGTGCTGTAGGTAACACGGTTATAGGTGCCACAACTTTTTCACCACTTTCAAATAAATGCTGCCCAGCTCTGACTACAAATTTACCACCCATTTTTTATCTCTCTATTTATAAAATTTTTATTATTATTTAAATTATACTTAACAATAAATATTTCATTGTGATTTTTATGTCTTTAATTGTAGCCTTTAACTTAGATAACTATGCCATCCTCGCAACAGATAAAAGAGGAGTCTTAAATTACATCAATAAGAATCAAGAAAATCATGTCATAAGAACAGATGACACCTACCAAAAACTTAGAAAAATTCCTTTTGGATTTTTCGCTTCAGCAGGCGACTACCTCATAACAGAATGTTTCTATGCTGAATGTATGGCACAGACACGACAAAAGAGAAATTTAAATCAAATTTTGGAAGATACTTACTACAGATATTGTAATTTAAAAGGTGTTTACCACTTTACGGAAATGACAACTATCCTACTCATTACAAAGGAATTTAATCAAAATAATCAAATAAAAAAAGACACACTGCTGGAAATAAAAATTCAATTCCAAAGTATAAAAATTCAAGTAGTACCCCCTATGAATCTTGTTGCCTTAATGGCGAACATGAATCCTGATCAGAATTTTTGGGAAAGAATGGGAAGTTACTTACGATCATCAAAAGATTTCAGCAATTTTGAAAATTTCTTCAATTACCATATTCATCTCATAAAATATATCTGGCAAGAACAACTCAAGTTTGATGACCTAATTTCGCATCATATCGACTTTTATTTCCATGATAAAAGAACAAGCAAAGGAATATTGCTTTCAGCAGAAGAATTTAAAATATTACCGACGGGGCTTATACAACAATTTTCCATAGGTACAGAAGCAGTATATACGAGCGACCATCTGCTATAAAAATCTCGTCTTAGCTTTTCCCAAATTATAAAGTCTACCTTTACAACTCAACTAGATTAAGCGAGCAAAGTGACTACACTCTCTGCTACTTTTAATTTTCAACTTTACTAAGAGAATTAGCAAACTTAGCCCCCGAAGCGAACTTCAATAGCGTACGAATGAAGTAACTACCTAGCACAGTTTTAGTACTTCCCTCTTTTTAATCATTTTTATAAAAGGTCTAAGAAGCTAAAGAGGATTTTCCGAAGTTAGTTTAAGAAAATTGAGATACAAATTACTATGCCTATGATTGAAGCGATACGCTAATAATCCTTTTTTATGTAGTTTTAGAGCAATCAGGTATAATTTCTGTTAGACATTACTTCCACATTTTAGTAATTCCAAACGATCATTTTTCTGCTGCGCTACATTCACGTTTGCTACAAACACCACGTTCCCCAAAGTAGGAATCATCAAATCCAACAATACCTTCAACAGATGTAAATGTTCACATACTTAACAATTTTGTGACGATCGTTGATGAAGATGACGTTGGTGAAAGGGACATAAATATTGATCATTTTTGCAGCATCAGTAGCTATAAAATACATAGAAAAAAGCGAATAATCTTCCTAAATTTTGCCTCTATGATTTTAGAACGTAAATAGTATTTATTTTTCATATTAGTAAGCTACTCTTTATTTTAGATAAATTCACACTATAAACTCTTAATTTTTTTCATATCCCTAAAATTAAATACTTTTTTAAAATTCTACTTATATTTATCATTAAAGCATTGCCTTCGATTATAAATAACTTGCAAATAACTCTCAATAAATTACCCAATCGAGTCATCAAGGTGCCAAATAAAACTTTATTTTAGTTAATTTTCTAAGGTAAATTTAATCTAAAAGTCTTATGATTAAAGCTGATTTTTCAGACCTACTGCATTTACGCAAACTGAATCATGAATACACACCAAGAAAAATACAGTATTTATATTTCCTATGTTTTAATGTTTGATATACGCTGAATTATCAGGAGACTTTCCCTTGGGAGATTCTAGGCAGCCAACTTATAAAAGTCTTCGGCCAT
>NZ_JBJZOR010000053.1:0-4802 GCF_046269225.1 Acinetobacter sp. TY2 | reverse complement strand
ATGGAAAGGATTCATATGCTGCACCTTTAGCTAAAACAGTCTTCAGCTTACCATTCGTGGTTATTTGCAACAGTGCCCAATTAAGCGAATCCATTTGGATACAAGATTTGTATTCAATCCATGTTTCAAAGCGACCGAAGCAATTGAAACGTCTGGTGCTTTACAAGCCTGAACGATCTTAAATTCAGCACTGTATGTTCTTCGTTTTTTCGCAAGAGATGCGATGGATGTCTGATTATTTGTAGTCATAAATTTAAGTCCCCACTTTGTTTTTAAGTGGGGACTAAATTAAAGCTTATAGGATGAATTCATAAGGTGTGTTCAGCGGACGCTTACGATATCCACGCTTTTTTTAATTGAGAAACAACCAAGTTGTTTCGAAAATGGATTTTTACCTATTTTTCTCATAAATGATTTTTAAGTTATTTATATTAATATACGAATTGTTGTTAGAACCCATTTAAAGTGTATATATTCTCACCAAAAAAACCGACTTAGGAGGTTTTTTAAAATCAACTGGATTAAAACTGCGGTTTAACCACCACTAAAATCACTACTGCGAGTAAAATAAGCGTTGGCATTTCATTGAAGAAACGCCAAAACTTATGTGATTTGTAATGCGGGTTTTCCATCAGTTTTTTACGGTAATAACCACAAAAAAAATGGTAAATCACCAGTAAGCCCACTAATCCAACTTTCAGGTAAAACCAGAGTGCTTCATGGTAATGTCGAGTTGCATCACCCCAATCCACTAAAAAATGCGCTGTGATGAGAGTGGCAAGCATTGACGGCCACATGATGCCGCGGTACAACTTTCGTTCCATAATCTGGAAACGCTGATGACTCGTGGCATCTTCACTCATCGCATGATAAACATATAAACGTGGCAAGTAGAACAAAGCGGCGAACCAGCAAACTACAGCAATAATATGTAATGCTTTTACCCACAAGAAAGCATCAGAAGGAGCATCCATCTATTCACCCTTTTAAGGGCAGTGTGGCAGAAGTTGATCATCCGTTGCCGAATGATCAACAATTTTTAGCTTAGCCTTCTCAATTTTTTGAAAACAAGACATGCATTTACACCGCCAAAACCGAAACTGTTACTCATCATAGTATTCAATTTTATGTCACATTTTTCAAGCACGATATCAAATGGTTTTGCACCTTCATCCAGTTCAGTCACGTTGATTTTTGGTGCAATAAAGTCATTTTGCATCATCAATACTGAATAAATCACTCATATAGGCATACGGATCCAGTCCATTCAGTTTCGCTGACTGTAAGCATCATGTGTTCACAGCTCGTTGACCACTGTACAGTGATCCTGCAAACAGCTAGCTCTTACATCCCATGCATGAGTATTTGTAGTCATGAATTAAGTCTCCACTTATTTTAAGTGGGGACCAAATTAAGGATTATCGAATAGCTTTGTAAGGTGTGTTCACTAGAGAGCTTACTACAGTGCTTTTTGGGAAGGAATTCGTTCATTAGAAAGTGATAATTCAGTGGAATGAGCTTGGATAGTGGCAGCCTCGGACCGATTAAGTATCTAAATTAAGAAGGAATTGTTATTTACAATATTTAAGAATAGATTATATTATTCTTAATTAATCAAGATAAGCAAAATACAGATGCAAATATTTCCATTAGGAAAGAGGGCTCTTTCCGTTTTTGTAGTGCTTATTACATTAATTTTATTTTTGGTTTATGTCCTGCTACGTACAGGACCTTTTGCACCAGTCAAGGTCAGTCTGACACAGGTTAAGTATAAATCTATTCAGCCTAGTCTGTTTGGTATAGCGACTGTTGAAGCTCGTCATAATTACAAAATTGGTCCCACAGCGGCAGGTCGTCTTAAAAACCTTCAAGTCGATATTGGCGATGCTGTACAAACTGGACAGCTCTTGGGAGAAATGGATCCAGTCGATTTGGAAGAAAAAACACTTGCACAACGTGCCATTATCCAAAAAATCATCTCTCAGCAACAAGATATTCAAATTCGTCAAAAGTTTGCACAGCAACAAGTTCAACGCTATCAGCAACTCACCAAAATCAATGCCACCAGTCAAGAGTCACTCGCGATTAAGCAGCAGGAGCTTGATCTCGCTACAACAGCACTTGGCTCAATGCAACAAGAACTTAATAAAGCTCGTGCAGACCTCAATACACTACAAGCCCAGCGCGACAATTTAAATTTAATGGCAACAGCACCAGGTATAGTCACAGCCCGTTATGCAGAACCTGGCTCTACTGTAGTTGCAGGGCAAACCGTATTGGAAATTGTAGACCCGAAGTCTATTTGGTTGAATACACGCTTCGATCAATCTAGTGCGATTGGCTTAGCCTCAGGTTTACCTGCACAAATTCATTTACGTTCGCGTCAAAGTAACACGCTTTCAGGTCAAGTCTTATGGGTAGAGCCTCGTGCAGATGTTATTACCGAAGAAATCTTAGCCAAAGTAGTCTTTAGTCAACAACCTAACCCTCTACCCCCTTTAGGTGAATTAGCAGAAGTGACAATTAAATTAGCACCACTGTCTCGCAGCCTTGCTATTCCAAATGCTGCTATTCACCGCATCAATAACCAAGTCGGTGTCTGGAAAGTGACAGATCAAAAACTACAATTTATTGAAATTAAACTAGGTCGCTCTAATTTAGAGGGTGATGTTCAAGTACTCGATGGTCTATCAGAAAATGATCAAATCGTTTTATATAGTGAAAAACCACTTAATGCGAAAAACCGTTTGCGTATTGTAAAAAATCTTGCAGGAACATCTGAATGATTAGCTTAGCCGGTCGGGATATATTCCATTCATGGGGTAAGTTTGTTTTTACTGGTTTTGGACTTGGCTTGTTGATCGGCGTGACTCTAATTATGGCGGGTGTCTACCGTGGTATGGTGGATGATGCCAAGGCTTTATTAAATAATAGCGGTGCAGATTTATGGGTGGTACAACAAGATACGCTTGGTCCATATGCTGAACCTTCTAGTGTGCGTGATGATTTATATCGTAGTGTCATGACTACACCTGAAGTAGAACATGCCTCAAATATTACTTATCTGACCACACAAGTTCATTATAAAGATAAAGATATCCGTGCGATGGTGGTTGGAATCCATACAGGTGAACATGCCTGGAATAATTTAGGCTGGCCACCTTACCTTTTAGCGGGACGTCAATTGACTCGGGGGCACTATGAAGCTGTTGTAGACATCACTTCAGGACTTAAATTAGGTGATCGCATCAAAATCCGTCGTAATTATTTTACTGTAGTAGGATTGACTCGACGAATGGTGTCATCAGGTGGTGACCCGATGATTTTTATTCCGCTTAAAGATGCACAACAAGCCCAATTTCAAAAAGATAATGCGGCAATTTTACAAGACCGCCGACGTACCGCACAAAATCCGATTTACAATCGTCCTGCGTATCCAGATTTATTAGACAGTGTTCTGAGTGCTCAAACCAGCAATCGTTATGTAAATGCAATTTTAGTCCGTCTTAAAACTGGTACTTCCGCAGAAGATACTGCTGAACACATCCAACGTTGGCAGCAACTGACTGTCTACACGCGTCTTCAAATGGAACATATTTTAATTAGCAAGATGATTGCAACATCAGCAAGGCAGATTGCGATGTTTTTAGTAATTTTGGCTTTGGTGAGCGCGGCAATTGTGGCATTTATTATTTATACCCTAACCATGGATAAAATTCGAGAAATTGCAGTTCTGAAACTAATTGGAACACGCAACCGAACGATTGCCTGGATGATCTTACAGCAAGCGCTCGCACTTGGTCTAATTGGATTTACTATAGGTAAAATCACTTCAACCTTTGCTGCGCCATATTTTCCAAAGTATGTATTATTGATTCCTCAGGATTCTATTCTTGGATTTATTGCTGTGATGTTGATTTGTATGTTGGCAAGTCTAGTAGCTATTCGTATGGCATTACGTATTGATCCAGCCGAAGCAATTGGAGGATAACACATGACCCACGGAATTTTAATTGAGGGTTTAAAAAAACGTTTTGGGCAAGGTGATAATGCTTTTTATGCATTAAAAGATGTCAATATGTGGGTGGATCCAGGAGAAGTTGTTGGACTGATTGGTCCGTCAGGTTCAGGTAAAAGTACCTTATTAAAATGTTTAGGCGCTGTGATTGATCCCACTGAAGGACGTATGACTTTAGGGAGTGAAGTGATTTTTGATCAACACTGGTTGGTAAAAGATTTAAGTGCATTGCGACGTGACAAAATTGGTTTTATGTTCCAAACACCTTATTTGATTCCTTTTTTGAATGTTTTAGATAATGTTGCGCTATTACCTATGCTTGCAGGTGTTCCTAATGACACTGCACGTGCAAGTGCTTTAGAAATTTTGACTGCTTTAGATGTTCAGCATCGTGTTCATGCCATGCCTGGGCAATTATCAGGTGGTGAACAACAACGTGTAGCTATTGCACGCGGCTTGATTAATAAGCCACCTGTCATTTTGGCAGATGAGCCAACGGCACCTTTAGACAGCGTTCGTGCCATGACTGTAATTCGTTTGTTGCACGAAATGGCGGAAAAATTTCAAACAGCAATTATTGTTGTTACACATGACGATAAAATTATTCCGACTTTCCAGCGACTGTATCATATTCGTGAGGGAATAACGTATGAAGAAAAAGGAGAGGGTCGTAGTTTCTAAAAACTTAGAAATTTAAAGTATTTTATCTAGGGCGTGTCATCAATTACCTTGAGGAAAACCACCTTGTCCCCATTATACTTTTATGACTAAACGCTATGCCTTA
>NZ_JBJZOR010000052.1:0-5224 GCF_046269225.1 Acinetobacter sp. TY2 | reverse complement strand
TAAGGCATAGCGTTTAGTCATAAAAGTATAATGGGGACAAGGTGGTTTTCCTCAAGGTAATTGATGACACGCCCTAGTTAATTTTGCTTAAAAAACAAAATTTTTCATAGCCCACCAAAGTATTATAATTGATCAATCCTGATGCTGATTTTTTTGTATAGATTCTTTTAGCCTGTTATGCTTTTATTTTTGAACAGATTAAATTATACACAAATTGATTTCAATGAATCACTTTTTTGATGCTTCGTTAGTATGTGCTAAGAGCGTATATTAGTATATTAAATTGAAAATAATACCACAGCACCAGTCAGAAAAACCTGACTAGTGTATCGCTGAGGAGATTAGTATTCATAGTTATTACTAATGGACCATTCCTGTAACTTTCCAAACACGATCTGGTCATTAAAAAGCAAATCATTGTTTGCTAGCGTCCTACTCTCATCTGTTGGACAGAAACCATCATCACAGTCTGAATCGACGACCCAACAACCGCGGACAAACAGGATTTCATTTCCTTCTTGCTC
The DNA here is from genome assembly GCF_046269225.1 of Acinetobacter sp. TY2. Lineage (NCBI taxonomy): Bacteria > Pseudomonadati > Pseudomonadota > Gammaproteobacteria > Moraxellales > Moraxellaceae > Acinetobacter > Acinetobacter sp. TY2. Next base: position 4,700 of record NZ_JBJZOR010000052.1, on the reverse strand, counting down.
CAGCTGTTTTTCCACCCGTTGAATTGCTTCATCAATGTTTTTTGCGCCTAAATAAGCTGTCACATACGCATAGGATTCTGATGGATCCGATGCTTTTTTAAATTCAATGCCTACACAAAAAAGATATTTTTTCATCATTTACTCCTAATTTATTTTTAGTCCAAACTTCTCATCACACTTATTCAGATCCAGCAACTTTTTAGTCTAAAAAACTGAACCTCTATAGAAAATAGGTCAGTAAGGAAAACCTCACTGACCCATATTTAAAATTTAATACGCCAATTTTAACAGAAATCTAAATAATCCAGCGACCAATGCCAAACTTAAAAAACCAGCTAGCCATAAGCCAATAAACCATTTTAATTCAGAAATTTTCATTCAGCCTCCTTAATGATAACCTTCATCACCCACACGGACTTTATCCCTGAAAACCCAATAGGATAATCCGGTATAAATAAGAATGATCGGAATTAAAATCAATGCTCCAATGAGGGCGAACAATTGACTACTGGCAGGTGCTGCAGCCTCCCAAATGGTGACTGATGGTGGAATGACATAAGGCCATAAACTAATCAGAAAACCGCTATAAGCGAGAATTACCAAAGCCAAAGTATAAATGAATGGCAGGAACTCTTTGCGCTGCTTACAGGCTTTGATTGCCAGGAAAGTAAACAGCAGAACCAGTACGGGTACCGGGCTAAAATAAAAGAGTTGCGGTTGACTGAACCAGCGTTCTGCAATTTGAGGATGAGCCAAAGGCGTATAGATGCTGACACAAACAAAAATTATCAGTAATGAAATCAGCAGTTTTGGCATCAATTGAAACATGCGGTTCTGCAGCATTTTTTCAGTTTTAAAGATCAACCAGCCACATCCTAGCGTTGCATACAGTACGACTACACTTAAACCGGTAAACAGGGAAAAAGGTGTTAACCAATCCAGACCGCCGCCAGTATATATCCCATTGGTGGTTTCAATACCCTGAATATAGGCACCCAAAATTACGCCTTGTAAAAATGAACTCAGAATGGAACCCCAAATAAAAGCTTGATCCCAGAGATGTTTAGTTTTATTGGCCTTAAACCGGAATTCGAAGGCAACTCCCCTGAAGATTAGCGCAATCACCATCAGAATAATCGGCATATACAGAGCCGATAACACAGTGGAATACACCAAAGGAAACGCAGCAAATAATCCTGCTCCACCCAGTACCATCCAGGTTTCATTACCATCCCAGACTGGCGCGACGGTATTCATCATAACATCACGTTCCTGCCGATCGGAAATAAAGGGAAATAGAATACCGATACCGAGATCAAAACCATCTAGCACGATATAGATCAGTACACCTAATCCAATAATTAGAATCCAAATCAATGATAAATCGATCATTTTTGATTCTCCTGAGATTGCGTAGAACTTACTTGATCCAGATCGCTCTCATCATCAATCGTACTTAATGGACGTTTTGATGCCTGTATAACTGCCTGCTCACTATGTGGTGCCGAATGTATAAATTCTGGACCTTTGCGCATCAATTTCAACATGTAGAAAATGCCGACTCCAAACACAATAAAGTAGACCATCACAAAAATAATAAGGGTTAAACCTACCTGTTCCGCTGAAACTGGAGAAAGTGTATCTTTGGTACGCAATACACCATAAACAACCCATGGTTGACGACCGACTTCAGTGGTAAACCAACCTGCAAGTAAAGCGATAAATCCTGAAGGTCCCATGTATAGCGCAAATCTATGCAACCATACCGAGTCATAGAACTTGTCAGTTTTTCTTAGCCATGCACCTAGCACCGCCATTAAAATCATCAGTACACCAAGTCCGACCATAATTCGGAAACTCCAGAACACGACCAGCGAGTTTGGACGGTCTTCAGGTGCAAATTCCTTTAAGCCTTTGACTTCACCATCTAAGGTATGTGTCATGATCAGGCTACCTAGATTCGGAATTCCGATCGCATACTTGGTTTCTTCAGCTTCCATATCTGGAATACCAAATAAATACAGTGGCATGCCATGATCTTTATTGGTTTCCCAGTGTCCTTCCATAGCTGCCAGTTTGGCCGGTTGGTGTTCTAGGGTATTCAAGCCATGTAGATCTCCGACAAACATTTGCAATGGTGCCAATGCGAGAATCATCCACATTGCCATTGAAAATGATTTTTTCACTAAGGCATCACGACGGCCTTTTAATAAATGGAAAGCAGCTGTTGCTGCAACTAACAAGGCTGAAACAAGGAAAGCGGCCATCGCCATATGTGCTAATCGGTATGGGAAGGATGGATTAAATACAATCGCAAACCAATCTTGCGGGACGATAATCCCATTTTCTATAATGAAGCCTTGAGGTGTTTGCATCCAGCTGTTCGAAGATAGAATCCAGAACATGGAGATACAGGTACCCACTGCAACCATTAGTGTTGCAAAAAAATGAGTTTTTGGACCTACTCTACCCCAGCCAAAAAGCATAATCCCAAGAAAACCTGCTTCAAGGAAAAAAGCACTTAAGACCTCATAAGCTAATAATGGTCCTGTCACACTGCCGGAAATTCGTGAAAACTCACTCCAGTTGGTACCAAACTGATAGCTCATCACCACGCCAGAGACCACGCCCATACCAAAGGACAGGGCAAAGACTTTGATCCAGAACTTAAATAAGTCTCGGTATACTGGATCGTTAGTTTTAAGCCAACGCCATTCCAGAACAGCCAGAAAACTGGCCAAACCAATAGAAATGGCAGGAAAAATGATATGAAACGATACGGTAAATGCAAACTGGATACGCGCCAGTTCTAGCGCGGTTAACCCTAAGTCCATGTTGTCACCTTATCCTTCTATTAATGGGTGAAAAGATTTCAGCAAAACACTCTGAAATATCGTTTTATGTATATTTAAATTTAAGTGTGTCCACATATTTACAGTATTGTAAATACGTAAGCCTTCACGTTTGCATGCCCACATTACTTTTTTAAGGCTGAGATAACTCATAATGCTGCTAACAGGCAACAAAGTATTAATTTTCATGATTAAAACTCTTTAAGATGTTGTGTGGTACAAACAGATCAACTGTTTGATGTGACAAATCGTGTCTTAAAGAGCCAAAGGAGGCGCTCTGCCCTGCGGCAGCAAATACAGCTTCTGTAAGCTGAAATAGACATGCCGGAAAACAGTCTGATAGAAATTTAATCTGACTTGAATCCGGTCCAGAACTTCATCAATCCCCAACTTAAATGGCAGCACCAAATCACCATAGACCTTACAATATTGGCATTGATGGTTATGTTCATTGTGATCGTGGGAATGTTGAAGCATCAAATCCTGTAGCAGCTCATGATGAACCGAGTGAATATGATGATGATCAGCAGGCGAAAGAAGATTGTGGGTGATCGACATACAGACCGGAGCAATATGAAATTTTTCCGGCAGCAGAGGCTGTAAATATACTGCAATTTGCAAAAGTATGGCTGCAAATGCAATAAAGATTCCACTTCGCTTCAGCAAGTTTTCTCTCGACTGGCATCGAATAAGAGGGATACGCTGGATAAAAAGATGAAATTTAAAGATAAATTCCTACTTATTTACTCAGCTTTTCATTCTATAAATATATAATATATATTCGTTTTTGAAAAGCAAAAAAAAAAATAAATAAAAAGTTGATTAAATTAAACACTTAAGATAATAAAATAACTTTCTCTTACAGTTGATGCAGGAGAAAGTTATTTATTGTACAAAGAGTGTTCAGAAGAAGACTTTGCTTACTTGAAATAATTGAGAGGCAATTTTAAGTAAGATACGCCATTTTGTTCTGGTTGGGGAAAGCGTCCCGCATTCATATTAATCTGAATGGATGGCAGAATCAGCTCAGGCATTCTCAAGGTTGCATCACGTTTTTGGCGCATTGCAACAAACTCCGCTTTTTCTGTGCCAATATGAATATGAATATTAAACTGTTTCTGAGTTTTGATATCCGTTTCACAGATGTAGTCATGACGTGATTCCGGTAAATAGTCATGACATAGGAAAACACGAGTGTCTTCAGGCAACTGATAGAGGGTCTGTACAGAGTCAAATAAAGTCGCAGCACTGCCCTTAGGAAAATCACATCGTGCCGTTCCATAATCAGGCATAAACAAGGTATCACCCACAAAAACAGCATCCCCAATCACATAACTCAAGCATGCAGGTGTATGGCCAGGAGTAGGAATATTATAGGCTTTCAGGTTGCCAATATGAAATTCTTCGTGATCCTGAAATACATGATCAAATGTCTGGTAAGCATTGAATTGTTTGATATCAATGTTATAGATTGAGCTAAAGGTGTCCTGTACCAGTGAAATTCGTTCGCTCATCGCTGTTTTTCCACCGAGTTGCTGTTTTAAATACTGTGCTGCTGTTAAATGATCTGCATGTACATGCGTTTCCAAAATCCACTCAACCTGTAAGCCCTGCTCTTTGACATACGCGATGATTTGATCGGCATGCGTGGTAGATGTCACTGCTGAAGCAGAGTCATAATCGAGAACACTGTCGATAATCGCACATTGTTTTGTGGCTGGATCTGAAACTACATAACTGAATGTATTTGTTTTAGGATCAAAAAAATCTTTTAGAACCTATCCAGAATATTTTCTATGCAAAAGTAGCCTTAAAAAGGCTAAATTAATGAACTGAAGGCTCGTATTT
>NZ_JBJZOR010000051.1:0-5407 GCF_046269225.1 Acinetobacter sp. TY2 | reverse complement strand
GTTATGTAAGTTATGTAAGTTATGTAAGTTATGTAAGTTATGTAAGTTATGTAAGTTATGTAAGTTATGTAAGTTATGTAAGTTATTATTTGATCCATAGCATAACTAAGCTATACTTATTTTATTAAATAAGTTACTTAAGTTAAATAATGATTATTTTAATTGGTGGAGAAAAAGGTGGCTCTGGGAAGAGTTGTCTTGCACAAAACTTAGCAGTTTATCTGCAACAGAAAAATCATGACATCTTACTTTTAGATGCCGACCCACAAGGTACTACAACAGATTGGGTCAAAGAGCGTGATGTAAATCAAGATCTAAGAAACATTCCATCCGTTCAGGCTGCTGGTAATATTCGACAAGTTCTAGATGATCTGTCTAAAAGATACCAAGACATCATTATTGATGCTGGGGGGCAAGATTCAGAAGCTTTACGTTCAGCAATGACGATAGCTACACATATGCTATTACCCTTTAGGCCAAAGCGCAGAGATCTTAAAACTTTAGTTCATGTTGAACAGCTTATTCGCTTAGCTAGAGCTGTGAATCCAAATCTAATTACTAATGCTGTAATTACCCAATGCCCGACTTTGCCTAGCCAAGCTCAGCGTATTTTAGATGCAAAAGAGGCCTGTGAGTCCTTTGGAATTATTCCACTGAGTCAATTCACAACCAATCGAAATGTTTATGATGATGCTGATGAAAATGGTCTTTCTGTATTTGAAGTAGACACTGACAAAAAAGCTGTCACTGAAATTGAGCAACTTGTAGTCGAATTTTTAGGAGACTTGTAATGGCATTAAAAGGGTTAACCAAATCAGCTCATGAAGCTAAATCTCCAGAAAAGCAAATCGAAGATTTTATTGTGGGTTCTACTAAACGGGCAAAGAATCTAGAAATATCTCAACAAATTTATCGTCGTTTTACATTTTCTCTAACAGAGGAAGTGAGTAAAGAAATAGATCATTTGCTAGTAGAGTCTCGAGTAGCTAAAGCTAATCGTTCTTTAATCCTAAAAGCAGCAATCCATCAATTACAAAAGTTATCTCCAGAAGAGTTACATAATATAGTACTTAATGAAGTTAAATAACTTACGTAAGTTAAGCAATATTTTATTCAGTTTAATTAAATAAAATCGTGAAACATTGATCACTTAGTAGGCGTGAAACGTGAATAATCATTAAAAAAGCCCAATCGGGTGTGATTGGGCTTTTTGACATACTATAAGCAAATGATTTATATCAGATAAAATAAAGCATTTCGTATAAGGTGTATTATGTTAATTTTAGAAAAACTAATCTAGTTCATTATATTTTTTATTTGATCCTTTAAATTTACTAATAGGATACTTTTGATTATTCAATTCTATTTTTTCAAGAACAGCCTGTTGTATATCAATCTCATAATACTTAGCTATGTAGTTTAAAAAAATATATACATCGGCTAATTCATTTCGCACTTTTTGTACATCGACTTGCTCTGATTCCTCATCCGTTTTCCATAAAAATAGTTCAGCTAACTCAGAACTTTCTATAGTTAACCCCAAGACAAGATCTTTAATTTTATGAAACTTTTCCCAATCTCGATCATTTCTAAAATTTAGAATTTTATGCTGTAATTCTTGGATTTCATTTGTCATTTTTCATAACCAAATATTTAATTTTCAATAATATTTTCTGAAAATACTCTTTTTGTTTTTTCTATAACATCTAAATAATTCAACTGATTCTTATGTAACTCTTGCATAAGATTGATGACGATCGCTAATTGTAATGGGACAAATCCTTTCAACTTATAATTAGTTATAGAATTAGGATTCATACCTAATATTCTCGCAAAATCTTTTATGTTTAGATTTAACCCTATTAGGGCAATTTGAAACTCTTTATAAGTCATATTTCTATCTTTCTTTAGACATTCTAATTAGCCAAAAATAGCACACCATTAATGTGTTAACAAATTATTTATGTGTTTTTGTGATTTATGGGCTACTTTTTTAGAAATAACTCTTTAGACTCCTTATCAAGTTAAAACATATCGTGAATAGACAATGAAGTGTGCATCTTTTTTTGCTGGTGTTGGTGGTATTGATCTAAGCTTTGATAAGGCTGGATTTGAAACCATTTATGCAAATGAACTTGATAAGTTTGCTGTAGAGACCATTAGAGCTAATTTTGATTTTCTTGTTGATCATAGAGATATCAATGATGTAAAAGCTTCTGAAATCCCAGATTTCGATATTATGCTAGCAGGGTTTCCATGCCAGGCTTTTTCTGTAGCTGGTTATAGACAAGGTTTTGATGATGAAAAAGGTAGAGGAAACTTATACTTTGAACTTGAACGAATCTTTGAAGAGAAAAAGCCTTCTGTGATTTTGCTAGAAAATGTTAAAAACCTAGTAAGCCATGATCAAGGAAATACGTTTAAAGTTATTATTGAGAGCCTTAAAAATCATGGTTATCACGTTAAATACAAAGTCTTAAATGCCTGTGAATATGGAAATATTCCTCAAAACCGTGAACGTATATACGTTGTTTGTTTTAAAGATATTAAAGCTTATGAAAAGTTTGAATTTCCACATGCTATTCCTTTAGATACATCAATAAATGATCTATTAGAAGATGAAACAAACATAGACAAAAAATATTTTTATACTGAAAAAACTCCTTTCTTTAACCAATTAGTTGAAGATATTAAAGATGCAAAAACTTTGTATCAGTGGAGACGTCAGTATGTGCGTGAAAACAAAAGTAATATGTGTCCGACTTTAACTGCAAACATGGGTACAGGTGGACATAATGTTCCTTTACTTAACGTCCAAGGTAAACCTGATACGATTAGAAAGTTAACGCCAAGAGAGTGTTTTAATTTTCAAGGATTCCCTAAAGAATTTATTCTTCCCGAACAAACAAGTAATGCGAACCTTTATAAACAAGCTGGTAATAGTGTTGTAGTACCCGTAATTGAGCGAATTGCTTTAGAAATTAAAAAAGCTCTAGAAGTTAAAAAAGAAAATAATGAAAACAAACAAATAGCTCTTATATAGAGCTATTTGTAATCTTAAGTTTTACAATTGAATCCCAAGTTGCAAGGCTAGTTGATTTAAATCTAAAACAGTAACAGGTTGAAGATTACGTTGATTAATTTGATTAATTAATGACAATCTAGGTCTTCGTCCTTGATTTTGATGGTCAAGGACAGTCTCATTTAAATTCACAGGACATAATTGAAATTGACTAAAATTCATATTCATATCATATATATAAAGATGATTGTTCACTAAATCTAATCTTGCAAAAATAAGAATATCAAATCTTATATCTGGACTAAATGAAGTTAGGTCATGGTTAAAATTAGATGTTGCTTTGATTTCAACTAACTCTCCATTAAGACCTGTACCATCCCCAGGAAGTTTAGTCTTAGCTTTATTGTGCCAAGTATATCTTAATGTATAACAGCACAATGATTCTGAGATTGCTTCTGGAAAATTTACTGTTCGGCTAGCAAAATGAGATAAAGATACATTTAACCATTTCCAAGCTTTATAGCTTTCGAGAATTAAAGTTAAGTCTTGAGTTGTGACATTAGTTGCCATTAAAGATTCTCCCCTTTAAGTAAAGGGAGCTATTTAACAGATTCTATAAGTTCTATCCAATAGACATCTGTCTAAAGAAACCACTTTGTAAATAGTAATTTGAGGCATCCATTCTCGTTTTTCCATTAAGAGTCGAATTCTGAGGAAGAATGTAACCTTCTTCAATCATCTTAACTAAACTATCATTTGAAACATATCCAACTACTTCTAAAGTAACTGATACAGTCTTAATAATTTTAGTAAAAAAAATATTTTTTAAATTATTAATATCAATCTCTTGTGAAAAATTTATTTCTTTGACCAAATCATGAATATCAGTTCTTACTCGACTAAAAAATAGAAAATCATAAACTCCTTTACTTTCAGAATTCTGGTTTGGTAAATAAATAGCTTTTCCATCTCTAACTACCCAATCTTTTTCTTCCAATAAAAGTAAATTCCCGAAGTGTTTAGTTGTTTTGACTGCAATATGATATTGAGAGTTAATAACAAAATCAGAGCTATCCCATTTCCCTAATCCATAACACTCATAATCAATTTCTGTAATGTTATTAACCATTGGTCGCTTTTTGGAAATATTAAAAAATGCTACTTCTCCCAATTTACCAATAAAGACATCACAAAATTTTTGAAGATTATTTCGTACTAATTGACCACCAGATCTGTAGCTTCGATGCTCTCCTGTAGCACCAAATGTCATATTCCAACTAAATAAAAATGCTTGTTCTAAATCTTGAATACTACACTCAGCATTAGTTCTACTGCTAAAAGGTACTTTAGCGTTAACTTCATAATTATTATCGGTTTTAGTTAGCTTCCTAAAAGTCATATTTCAACATTCAAAGTTTTCAGTTCATAAATATTACATTGGATTTAACATAAAATCTCTTATGCGAAATTCGACTATTAGCCTGCAAGTAGAAATGCCTTAAATAAAATGAGCTGATTAACCCATTTATTCGGCTCATATTATGAGCCGAATGTGCTCAAAATACTTCTATTGAACAAAAAAATAGGTTTTCGATAATCTCGGTGTACTTTAGTTTCTTTACAGATACGACTTAGTCGTATTAAAATACTACTATGTGGTATTCAAGGTTTAAAAATGCTAACAATATGTGAAACGCCTTATTTTAGTAAAATTTGTTTTATGTATTGGGATGAAAAAGAATATGAGGAATTTAAGACGTTCTTATCTTTAAACCCTAATGCAGGTGATGTTGAGCCTAATTCAGGTGGTATTCGTAAGGTTAGATGGACAAGTGGTGGACGAGGTAAAAGCTCTGGTGTTCGAGTCATTTACTTTAACCGTTTAGAAAACGGTGAAATTTGGCTACTGACACTCTACAGTAAAAAAGAAACCACCCAACTGAGTAAAAAGACACTTCAATTATTAGTGGAGAAATTAAATGACTCGTTTAACGGCTAAAGAAATCGAAGCTTTTGAAGCAACTAGAGATATTGAAGCAGAAATTTTGCAGGGTATAGACGATATGCTTGCAAATAATGCAGCAAAACGTACTGTGATTACTGAAACAGATGTCGCCCTAGCTCGTAGGAAAGCGGATTTAACACAAGAACAATTTGCCAATATTCTAGGTACATCAAAACGAACATTAGAAAGTTGGGAACAAGGAACAAGACGACCAAGTAAAGCAGCTCAATCGCTGATTAAGCTTTTCATTATTGATCCTAAGTTTGTTCGAGAAAACTTAGCCTGATCTAAAAGATACAAGCAATAAAAAAGCCCAACATCCTGTTGGGCTTTTTTACATATTTGATGCTTGAGGTATAACTCCTGTCGTACCTTTAACA
>NZ_JBJZOR010000050.1:0-5582 GCF_046269225.1 Acinetobacter sp. TY2 | reverse complement strand
CAATAAAAAACACCCTCTGTCTTATGACAGAGGGTGTTTTAGATTTAAAAGCTGGCGATGACTTACTCTCACATGGGTAACCCCACACTACCATCAGCGCAAAGAGGTTTCACTTCTGAGTTCGGGAAGGGATCAGGTGGTTCACTCTTGCTATTGTCGCCAGCAAACTGTTTATGGATATTCACTTAGTCTTACATTTTGCTAAGTTTTTTTCCAAAAGAGTTATTAACAGGTATATTTGAGTTGGTATTGTAACTAGCTTTGTAACTAAATCAAGCATTTTGCATTGAATTTAAAGAAACATACAACTGTTTGGGTGTTGTATAGTCAAGCCTCACGAGCAATTAGTATTGGTCAGCTTCATGCATCACTGCACTTCCACATCCAACCTATCAACGTCGTAGTCTTCAACGGCTCTTTAGAGGACATAAAGTCCTAGGGAAATCTTATCTTGAGGTAGGCTTCCCGCTTAGATGCTTTCAGCGGTTATCCCTTCCGAACATAGCTACCCGGCGATGCGACTGGCGTCACAACCGGTACACCAGAGGTTCGTCCACTCTGGTCCTCTCGTACTAGGAGCAGATCCTCTCAAATTTCCAACGCCCACGGTAGATAGGGACCGAACTGTCTCACGACGTTCTAAACCCAGCTCGCGTACCTCTTTAAATGGCGAACAGCCATACCCTTGGGACCTGCTTCAGCCCCAGGATGAGATGAGCCGACATCGAGGTGCCAAACACCGCCGTCGATATGAACTCTTGGGCGGTATCAGCCTGTTATCCCCAGAGTACCTTTTATCCGTTGAGCGATGGCCCTTCCATACAGAACCACCGGATCACTAAGACCTACTTTCGTACCTGCTCGACTTGTGGGTCTCGCAGTTAAGCGCGCTTTTGCCTTTATACTCTACGCGTGATTTCCGACCACGCTGAGCGCACCTTCGTACTCCTCCGTTACTCTTTAGGAGGAGACCGCCCCAGTCAAACTACCCACCAGACATGGTCCTCGCTCCAGATTATGGAGCAGAGTTAGAACCTCAATATTACCAGGGTGGTATTTCAAGATTGGCTCCACCGTAACTAGCGTCACGGTTTCAAAGCCTCCCACCTATCCTACACAAGTAAGATCAAAGTTCAATGTCAAGCTGCAGTAAAGGTTCACGGGGTCTTTCCGTCTAGCCGCGGGTACACCGCATCTTCACGGCGAATTCGATTTCACTGAGTCTCTGCTGGAGACAGCGCCCCCATCATTATGCCATTCGTGCAGGTCGGAACTTACCCGACAAGGAATTTCGCTACCTTAGGACCGTTATAGTTACGGCCGCCGTTTACTGGGGCTTCGATCAAGAGCTTCGCTTACGCTAACCCCATCAATTAACCTTCCAGCACCGGGCAGGCATCACACCCTATACGTCCACTTTCGTGTTTGCAGAGTGCTATGTTTTTAATAAACAGTTGCAGGGGCCTGGTTTCTGTGGCTGTCAACCGCTCAAGGAGTAAATCCCATCACCGTCGACAGCGTACCTTCTCCCGAAGTTACGGTACCATTTTGCCTAGTTCCTTCAGCAGAGTTCTCTCAAGCGCTTTGGTCTACTCGACCTGACCACCTGTGTCGGTTTCGGGTACGATTCCTGTGTAACTGAAGCTTAGAGACTTTTCCTGGAAGCATGGTATCAGCCACTTCACTGTACAAGTACAGCTTGCTATCAGTTCTCAGCATAGAGTACCCCGGATTTGCCTAAGATACATGCCTACAACCTTTCACCTGGACAACCAACGCCAGGCTGACTTAACCTTCTCCGTCCTCTCATCGCATTACACAGAAGTATTGGAATATTAACCAATTTCCCATCGACTACGCCTCTCGGCCTCGCCTTAGGGGTCGACTCACCCAGCCCCGATTAACGTTGGACTGGAACCCTTGGTCTTTCAGCGTGCGAGTTTTTCACTCGCATTGTCGTTACTCACGTCAGCATTCGCACTTCTGATACCTCCAGCATACTTCTCAATACACCTTCATCGGCTTACAGAACGCTCCCCTACCACTTGCAATAAATTGCAAATCCGCAGCTTCGGCATATAGTTTTAGCCCCGTTACATCTTCCGCGCAGGCCGACTCGACTAGTGAGCTATTACGCTTTCTTTAAAGGGTGGCTGCTTCTAAGCCAACCTCCTAGCTGTCTATGCCTTCCCACATCGTTTCCCACTTAACTATAATTTTGGGGCCTTAGCTGGCGGTCTGGATTGTTTTCCTCTTGACTACGGACGTTAGCACCCGCAGTCTGTCTCCCGGATAGTACTCATTGGTATTCGGAGTTTGCATCGGTTTGGTAAGTCGGGATGACCCCCTAGCCGAAACAGTGCTCTACCCCCAATGGTATTCGTCCGAGGCGCTACCTAAATAGCTTTCGGGGAGAACCAGCTATCACCAAGTTTGATTAGCCTTTCACCCCTATCCACAAGTCATCCCCTGGCTTTTCAACGACAGTGGGTTCGGTCCTCCAGTTAGTGTTACCCAACCTTCAACCTGCTCATGGATAGATCACCTGGTTTCGGGTCTACACCCAGCAACTAAACGCCCTATTAAGACTCGGTTTCCCTACGGCTCCCCTATGCGGTTAACCTTGCTACTGAATGTAAGTCGCTGACCCATTATACAAAAGGTACGCAGTCACCGGACACAATGCCGGCTCCCACTGCTTGTATGCATGCGGTTTCAGGATCTATTTCACTCCCCTCACAGGGGTTCTTTTCGCCTTTCCCTCACGGTACTGGTTCACTATCGGTCAGTCAGGAGTATTTAGCCTTGGAGGATGGTCCCCCCATATTCAGACAAGGTTTCACGTGCCTCGCCCTACTCGTCATCATTATATGTGCCCTTTCGTGTACGGGACTATCACCCTCTACGGTAGCACTTCCCAGAGCTTTCCGCTAAAGCACATATAACTTAATGGGCTGTTCCCCGTTCGCTCGCCGCTACTAAGGGAATCTCAATTGATTTCTTTTCCTAAGGGTACTGAGATGTTTCACTTCCCCTCGTTCGCCTCGCAACACTATGTATTCATGTTGCGATACCTACCTTATGGTAAGTGGGTTTCCCCATTCAGAAATCTCCGGATCATAGGATATTTGCCGCCTCCCCGGAGCTTATCGCAGGCTATTACGTCTTTCATCGCCTCTGACTGCCTAGGCATCCACCACATGCACTTAATTACTTGACTATACAACCCCAAACAGTCGTTAATCTTTACAAGCAAGATTATCAACATTACAGTTTAGAATTCTGTGAACTTAATCACTGTACAGCTTCTATTAGATTCATATACCAAAACGCTTGATTCAGTTAATCGCTAGTTCTCATCACTTCTTAATCACTTCAATATGTCACTTACGTGTCATATTGTTATGTTTAATTAGCTCTGAGCCTTAAACAATTTATTTCAACTCAAATATATTCTGTTAATGATTGACTGCCATCTCGTCGATGCGCAGCAAACTGTGATAAATCACAGAACTTAATAAATCAATATCAATCTTAAAATTGAGTATTTATTAAATTCTATAATCTAACTTCTTAGCTTAATTACTCTAAAGTAATGGTGGAGACTAACGGAGTCGAACCGTTGACCTCCTGCGTGCAAAGCAGGCGCTCTACCAACTAAGCTAAGTCCCCAGCTTAAGATCTCGTATCTAATGCTCTGTGCTTTTCAGTCAGAATGGTGGGTCTGACAAGACTTGAACTTGTGACCCCACGCTTATCAAGCGTGTGCTCTAACCAACTGAGCTACAGACCCTCAGATACTTCAATGAAGAACAACTTGTTGTGGATTCTTACCGGCCATCAATCTTTCGTTAAGGAGGTGATCCAGCCGCAGGTTCCCCTACGGCTACCTTGTTACGACTTCACCCCAGTCATCGGCCACACCGTGGTAAGCGTCCTCCTTACGGTTAGACTACCTACTTCTGGTGCAACAAATTCCCATGGTGTGACGGGCGGTGTGTACAAGGCCCGGGAACGTATTCACCGCGGCATTCTGATCCGCGATTACTAGCGATTCCGACTTCATGGAGTCGAGTTGCAGACTCCAATCCGGACTACGATCGGCTTTTTGAGATTAGCATCCTATCGCTAGGTAGCAACCCTTTGTACCGACCATTGTAGCACGTGTGTAGCCCTGGTCGTAAGGGCCATGATGACTTGACGTCGTCCCCGCCTTCCTCCAGTTTGTCACTGGCAGTATCCTTAAAGTTCCCGGCATAACCCGCTGGCAAATAAGGAAAAGGGTTGCGCTCGTTGCGGGACTTAACCCAACATCTCACGACACGAGCTGACGACAGCCATGCAGCACCTGTATGTAAGCTCCCGAAGGCACCAATCCATCTCTGGAAAGTTCTTACTATGTCAAGACCAGGTAAGGTTCTTCGCGTTGCATCGAATTAAACCACATGCTCCACCGCTTGTGCGGGCCCCCGTCAATTCATTTGAGTTTTAGTCTTGCGACCGTACTCCCCAGGCGGTCTACTTATCGCGTTAGCTGCGCCACTAAAGTCTCAAAGACCCCAACGGCTAGTAGACATCGTTTACGGCATGGACTACCAGGGTATCTAATCCTGTTTGCTCCCCATGCTTTCGTACCTCAGTGTCAGTATTAGGCCAGATGGCTGCCTTCGCCATCGGTATTCCTCCAGATCTCTACGCATTTCACCGCTACACCTGGAATTCTACCATCCTCTCCCATACTCTAGTCTCCCAGTATCGAATGCAATTCCTAAGTTAAGCTCAGGGATTTCACATCCGACTTAAAAGACCACCTACGTACGCTTTACGCCCAGTAAATCCGATTAACGCTCGCACCCTCTGTATTACCGCGGCTGCTGGCACAGAGTTAGCCGGTGCTTATTCTGCGAGTAACGTCCACTATCCAAGAGTATTAGTCTCGGTAGCCTCCTCCTCGCTTAAAGTGCTTTACAACCAAAAGGCCTTCTTCACACACGCGGCATGGCTGGATCAGGGTTCCCCCCATTGTCCAATATTCCCCACTGCTGCCTCCCGTAGGAGTCTGGGCCGTGTCTCAGTCCCAGTGTGGCGGATCATCCTCTCAGACCCGCTACAGATCGTCGCCTTGGTAGGCCTTTACCCCACCAACTAGCTAATCTGACTTAGGCTCATCTATTAGCGCAAGGTCCGAAGATCCCCTGCTTTCCCCCTTAGGGCGTATGCGGTATTAGCATTCCTTTCGAAATGTTGTCCCCCACTAATAGGCAGATTCCTAAGCATTACTCACCCGTCCGCCGCTAAGTGATAGTGCAAGCACCATCACTCCGCTCGACTTGCATGTGTTAAGCCTGCCGCCAGCGTTCAATCTGAGCCATGATCAAACTCTTCAGTTTAAAATCAGTAGTGCCTTAAAGGGCACCAATCTTGGCTCATCAATTTTCTGACAATTATTTCTCAAATAAACTTCGAGTAATTCTTACCATCTAATCAATGAAATAGTTTCGATCGATTAACCAGTAAAAATCCACACAAGTTGTTCTTCATATATTCTTAATGATCTTCTCAATGATTCGTCATCATCAAGC